>DAOVTC010000133.1 GCA_030633285.1 Flavobacteriaceae bacterium | reverse complement strand
TGTGATCAATTCCCGGATCTAGACCTATTTCATTCATAAAAACCAATCCTTTATCAATAACATCTTTATTTAAAGCTTTTAATTCATCAGATATATATGACGCCGTCACTAAACTTTTTCCATAAGTTACACAATCTTTAGCAACTTCCATATGGAATCTGGCAGGCAACATAGATATAACAATATCAGCACTTTGTATTACTTTTTTCCTAGCCTCATCATTAAAAATATCCAATTGTAAAACTGTTGCATTTGGATGATTTTGAGCTAACTTTTTAGCGTTTTCAAGTGAAATATCAGCAATTATCACTTTTATATTTTCTTTAACAGATTTATCTAATAAATATTTAACCAATGATGATGCTGATCTTCCTGCACCAATAAGTAAAATCTTTCTCATTGTAATTTTCTTATAAATTTCGTTTCAAAAATACAAATAAAACAAGCAAATAAATGTAATAAAATGCAAACTTTTGCTTGATTAATTTTTATTTATATTAACAATTCATAATCAACAAAATAGTAAATTTGTAATTCAAATTAAACAACATTGGCATGACAAATTCAAAATTAAGTATTACTGCATTTTTAGGGTTTTTAGCTGTAGTTTTAGGTGCTTTTGGTGCTCATACATTAAAAGAGGAGTTAGATATACAAGCTATAAATAGCTACGAAACAGCAATACGATATATGATGTATCATGTAATTGTTCTTCTTTTTGTAAATACTTATTCTAACTTTACTAGTAAAACAAAAAACTTTATTAGTTACTTGTTCTTTATAGGAATTTTATTCTTTTCAGGATCTATTATTGCAATAACTGCTGGTGGTGTTTCTCCAAAATATATTTGGTTTATCACACCTCTTGGAGGATTATTATTTATTTTAGGTTGGTTAAAAATGTTTTATGCTTTTTTAAAAGAATAACTATATTTTAACAAATAGTTATTATTCTGATAAAAATCATGATTTAAGTAATCATTTTATACTTAAATTTGTTTATTAAAATTTTATTACATTTTAAATATATACATATATGGATATTAATAAAAAATCAATTCTAGCATCATTAGATAAATTGGGAATAAAAAATGTCAAAGAATTAATTCACAACCCTTCATACGAACAACTTTTTGAAGAAGAAATGAATCCAAATCTGGAAGGCTTTGAAAAAGGACAACTAACCGAATTGGATGCAGTTAATGTAATGACAGGAGTATTTACTGGGCGCTCTCCAAAAGACAAATTTATTGTAAAAGACGATGTAACACGTGATACAATTTGGTGGACTTCTCCTGAATCGCCAAACGACAACAAACCTACAACTCCTGAAGTTTGGAACGATTTGAAAAAAACGGTTACCGACCAGCTAACTGGTAAAAGGCTTTTTGTGATGGATACTTTTGCAGGTGCAAATGAAAATTCTCGACTAAAAGTACGTTTTATTATGGAAGTAGCATGGCAAGCTCATTTTGTTAAAAATATGTTTATTCGCCCAACTGAAGAAGAGTTAGCAAATTATGGTGAGCCAGATTTCGTTTCTATGAATGGTTCTAAAACTACTAATCCTGACTGGGAAAAACACGATTTACATTCAGAGAATTTTACTGTTTTTAACTTAACTAAAAAAATGCATGTTGTAGGAGGTTCATGGTATGGTGGTGAAATGAAAAAAGGTATTTTCGCAATGATGAACTACTATCTTCCTCTTAGAGGAATGGCTGCGATGCATTGTTCTTCAAATGTTGGTGCAGATGGCAATACCACTATTTTCTTTGGATTATCTGGAACAGGTAAAACAACCTTATCAACCGACCCAAATAGAAAACTAATTGGTGATGATGAACATGGATGGGATGATAATGGTGTATTTAATTTTGAAGGAGGATGCTATGCAAAAACTATAAACCTTGACAAAGAAGCAGAGCCTGATATTTATAAAGCAATAAAACGTGATGCACTTCTTGAAAATGTAACAGTTGATAAAAATGGTAAAATTGATTTTACAGATGGTTCTGTAACTCAAAATACTCGTGTTTCTTATCCAATTTATCATATTGAAAATATTATGAAACCAATATCCAGAGGTGGTCATGCAAATAAAGTTATTTTCTTAACAGCTGATGCTTTTGGTGTAATGCCTCCGATAGCAAAATTAACTCCAGAACAAACAAAATATCATTTTTTATCTGGATTCACAGCTAAATTAGCTGGTACAGAAAGAGGGGTTACTAAACCAACTCCAACTTTTTCAGCATGTTTTGGTGAAGCTTTTCTTTCTCTTCATCCAACCAAATATGGCGAAGAATTAGTGAAAAAAATGGAAGAGCACAATGCTACTGCTTATTTAGTTAATACAGGGTGGAATGGAACAGGAAAACGTATTTCTATTCAAGATACTAGAGCAATTATTGATCGTATTTTAGATGGTTCTGTTGAAAGAGCAAACACAAAACAATTACCAATATTTGATTTTGAAATCCCTACAGAATTAGAAGGTGTACATACAAATATATTAGACCCTAGAGATACTTATAAAAATGTAGAAGATTGGAATAGCAAAGCAATCAATTTGGCTGGATTATTTATTAAAAACTTTGATAAATATACCGACAATGATGAAGGAAAATCATTGGTAGCTGCTGGACCTCAATTGTAATTTTTTATTCAAAATTTTAAAAGGCTGCCTTTTTCTGGCAGCCTTTTTTTGTTTAAAATTCATCTGATGACTCTTTTTATAGTAATTATTAGTCATCTTATGAATGGAAACTCATGTAGTGAAGATTTTAATATTTGTAGTGAAAATAGTACCCCTATAAGTATCAGAATATAAAGCCCTGAGTGAAAGTATTTCTTATTAAAATTCAAACTTCAATTGTATATCTATCACTTTTTCTTTTTTCTTGGTGCGATTATTCAAATTTGTTACAGAAATACCTAATAACCTAACTGAATTTTTAATCTTTTCCTGAAACAACAAATCCTTTACAGTTGCTAATAATATATCTTTATCTTTCACAAAAAAAGGTAATGTTTTACTACGAGTTTGCAGTGAAAAATCACTGTATTTAATTTTTAATGTTACTGTTTTACCTGCAACTTTTGATTTTTTTAATCTATTTTCTAATTCTTCAGCAATTTTATCTAAACGCTCTAACATATAAATTTCTGAAGTTAAGTTTTTTGTAAAAGTATGCTCTGCCGCTACCGATTTTTGTATTCGATTTGGTTTCACTTTACTTTGATGAATTCCTCTAACAATTTTATAATAGTATTCACCCGAGCTTTTAAAATGATTACTTAAAAATTCAAGTGATTTTTGTTTTAAATCTTTTCCTGTAAAGATTCCTAAATGATACATTTTAGTTGCAGTCACTTTACCTATACCATAAAATTTTTCAATGGGTAATTCTTCTAAAAATAAAATCACTTCTTCAGGCGGTATTGTTTTTTGTCCGTTAGGTTTATTAATATCAGAAGCAATTTTAGCTACAAATTTATTTACTGATATTCCAGCTGATGCATTCAAACCAACTTCATCAAAAATTCTTTTCCTAATTTCCTTGGCTATTAATGTAGCTGATGGATTATTTTTCTTATTTACAGTAACATCTAAATAAGCCTCATCTAACGAAAGTGGTTCAACCAAATTGGTATATTCAAAAAATATTTTTCTAATTTTTTTTGAAATTTCTTTATATCTTGAAAATCTAGGTTTGATAAAAATAAGTTGCGGACAATATTTTTTTGCCAAAACACCGCTCAAAGCCGATCGAACACCAAATTTTCTGGCTTCATAACTCGCAGCTGCCACTACTCCTCTTTCACTACCTCCACCAACAGCAATAGGTTTTCCTAGCAATTCAGGATTATCCATTTGCTCAACAGAAGCAAAAAAAGCATCCATATCAATGTGAATAATTTTACGATGTAATTCGTTTTTCATGGGTTTATAAAACTACAAAAAAATAAAAATAATTATCAAATTCAGTGTAAATAAATCCTATTAAACGTGTACTAAAAAATCATAAAAATAATTTACTTTTGCGGGATGGCAAGAAAAAAGAAATTTTATTTATTTGAAAATATTGAAGTGATTGATACTGCTGCAAAAGGCAAATCGGTTGCTAAAGCTCCTGATGGAAAAGTTATCTTTTTATCAAATGCTGTTCCTGGCGATATTGTAGATATTCAAACAGGGAGAAAAAGAAAATCTTACTACGAAGGTAAAGCCGTTAAATTCCATAAATTATCCGATAAAAGAACTGAACCTGTTTGTGATTATTTTGGTGTTTGTGGTGGTTGTAAATGGCAAAACATGAAATATGAAGAACAGCTAGCCTACAAACAAAATGAAGTT
>DAOVTC010000072.1 GCA_030633285.1 Flavobacteriaceae bacterium | reverse complement strand
TATTGGCATAATCAGCAGGATTACTTGCTCCGGTTATTTTACCTTTTTGATACAATGCATCCCATGAGATCTCCATGTATTCTTCAGGGGATGAAATTCTTGAGTGTCTGTCTAGCATAGAAACATTCACACCCGATTTCAAATCTACTTCGACAAAAGAAGTATTTGCCTTTCCTCTTTTAGTATTGATTAAAATCACACCATTTGCACCTCTAGCACCATAAATGGCGGTTGCAGTTGCATCTTTCAAAATGGTTGTAGATGCAATATCGGCAGGATTTATAGAGTTTAAAGATCCTGAAAAAGGAACTCCATCCACTACATATAAAGGACTCCTGTTACCATTTACAGAACCAAAACCTCTAATTCGTATGGTTGGAACTGTTCCTGGTTGTCCGGAGGTATTAATTACAGTAACACCGGCTATCTCACCTGTTAATGCCTGAGCTAAGTTAGACACTGATTTCATTTCCAGTACTTCAGCATTTACAGTAGTTGCTGTACCAGTAAATGATTTTTTAGTTGCTGTACCATAACCAACCAGTACAACTTCATCTAATATATTATCATCATCTATTAAAGTAACGTTAATAATACTGTTATTGCCAACTGCTTTAGTTGTTGTTTTCATACCCACAAAACTATAACGGAGGATATCACTTGTCTTAGCCTGAATAGTATATTTACCATCAAAATCAGTTTCAGTACCTGTAGCTGTACCTTCAATTAAAATGCTAACTCCCGGCAATGGCCCTGATTCATCAGAAACTGTTCCGGAAATTATTCTTTCTTGTGCAAAAGTAAATTGCATTGCAAACGCTAGAAAAAGCGTCATAATTCCACTTAACTTTGTTTTCATTTATTTAATTATTTGAGTTAATATAGATCAAAAATCTTAAAAATAAGTTATAATATCTATGACAAATATCATTTAACCCTAAATATTCTTTATTCGGTTTTTTTAATGTTAACCTTTAAAATAATATTACACTACTAAAAAATTGAATTAATTTACCACCTAACAGCTAATTACAGAAATATAACTGGTTTTTGTTTAGAAACCGAGAACATCCGAGGAGGTTTTCTCGGTTTTTTTTGTATATTTATGGATCATCCAAATATATACTTTATTGATAAAGTTTATAAAGTATTTGTGTTGATTTTTGAATTAATATTAATTATTTAACCGAGTTGAAAATAAAAAATCAACTCGGTTATTTTTTTGTAAATTTGTGTACATTCAAAATACTTTTTAAGTTTTAAATTCAAAATCGAGATGTGTAAAAATATCTCGATTTTTTTTATGTTTACTTTTTAAATCTGATAGTACTAATGAATCAAAATCTTAGAAAATTTGAGGATCAAAATACTTTATAATGGGGTTTGGAAGATGATTATTTAAAGAATAAAAATACGGTTGATAGTTAATAAGAATTATTATATTTGTCAACTATATATAAATATATAGTTGCTAAAGAGAAAAGTCAGTGAAAATTGACTTTTTTCTTATTTATATCAATTATATCGTTATAAATTATACAACTCATTGACACTCATTACATAAAACAAATAGAGTATTTTTGCTCAAATTTTTAAATATTATAATAACATGGCAACAAATAGAACTTTTACAATGCTTAAACCTGATTCGGTTGAAAAAGGATATACAGGTGCAATTTTAGAAAAAATCAATACTGCAGGATTTAAAATTGTAGCATTGAAACAAACTCAAATGACCAAAAGAGATGCTGAACAGTTTTATTCAGTTCATAAAGAAAGACCTTTTTATGGTGAATTGGTTCAATATATGACTCGCGGTCCGATTATAGCTGCAATATTAGAAAAAGATAATGCTGTAGAAGATTTTAGAACTTTAATTGGAGCTACCAATCCTGATGAAGCTGCAGAGGGTACTATTAGAAAATTGTATGCAGCATCTATTGGTGAAAATGCAGTTCATGGATCGGATAGTGATGAAAATGCTGCTATTGAAGGAGCTTTTCACTTTTCTGGAAGAGAAATTTTCTAAAAAAATCAAATAGATTGAAAACTTAAATCCAAAATTGAAAGAAATATTCTTTTTGATTTTGGATTTTTTTAATATTAAATTAATCTGATTGATTTTATCAGTTCTCTATTTAATGAATCATTAAGCATTTTAATTATTTTTTCTTTTCCATAACTCAACTCTTCACGCAATGTAGAAGAACTTAATTTGACTACCAATGTGCTTTTGTTCAATAAAACTGACTCTGTATAACTCATCACACCATTACCCATAACACTGCTCCAAGTGTCTTTTACAGCCAACTGATCCATACCTTTTTGCAATTTGTTTTCTTGCAACATTTGAGGTATTAAATCTTTGATTAAATATGTATCATTTTCTCTTTTACTCATTTTAGACTATCTTCATCTTAAAGATACAAATTATTCCAATACAAACATTTTATATGTTTGCTTTGTTATTTTTATCAAATTTTCAGTTCTATCAGCATGCGTATCAGAAATAAATAGTTGTCCGAAATTTGCTTCATTAACCAAATCAATTAACTGAGCAACTCTTTTTTCATCTAATTTATCAAAAATATCATCTAAAAGTAGTATTGGTGTTAATTTAGTATGTTTTTTAATAAAATCAAATTGAGCTAATTTCAAAGCAATCAAGAATGATTTTTGCTGACCTTGAGAGCCAATTTTTTTAATTGGATATCCATTAATTCTAAAAATCAAATCATCTTTATGAACTCCAACTGATGAAAACTGCAATAATCTATCTCTTTCTAAATTTTCTTTTAATAAATCATTAAAATCATTTCTATCCAATTGTGTTTTATACAATAATGAAACTTTTTCAGAATAATTTTCATTTTTTGAGTTATTTATAATATGCTCATATCTAGATTGGAATATTGTTTTAAACTCATTTATAAAATCTTTTCTCTTATTATAAAGTTCAGTACCGTATTTTATTAATTGTTCATTATATATTTCAATATTTACAGAATCAAAAGTGTGATTCGCAGCAAAATATTTCAATAACGAATTTCGCTGAGATATAACCTTATTATATTTTAAGAGGCTTTGTAAATAATCTTTATCATTTAAAGAAATGATACTATCCATAAACTTTCGCCTTAAATCACTACCTTCTACAATTAAATTAGAGTCAGATGGAGAGATTATCACCAAAGGCAATAAGCCAATATGTTCTGATAATTTTTCATATTCTTTTCCGTTTCGCTTTATAACTTTTTTTAAACCTTTTTTTAAGCTACAATTTATATTCTCAATTCTATTATCTTTTAAATATTCTCCATCAATTACAAAAAAATCTTCACCATGTCTGATATTCTGGGAAGCTACAGAATTAAAATAACCTTTTGCATTAGATAAATAATAAATTGCATCTAAAACATTGGTTTTCCCAACACCATTATCCCCCACAAAGCAATTTATTTTTGCATCAAATTCAAATGTCTTTGATGCAAAATTTTTATAATTAATAATTGATATTTTTTTTAAAAACATAATTTATTTTATGATCTACCTTTAAAACATAATTCAATCTCAATTTTAAAGCCAAACATTTAAGCAATTCAATTAATATTTAAAATGCTATTTATCAATATCATACATGAATAAAGTAACATAAATATCTTATATCACAAAAAAACAAAAATTAAGCTTAAAATAAGCTTTTTTTTTGAATAAAAATTATACTTTTGCGCAACAAATTAATATATAAATGGCAACATATAAAAAAAGAGGTAATAAAGTAAAAAAAGGTACTCAAGTTAATATTGAAGATCAAAGTACAACTGCCGAAGTTTTTAATACTTTAGATGATACCGCTTCTAAATCGGAGCAATGGGTTGAAAAAAATCAAAAACCAATTTTTATTGGTTTAATAGCTATAACTGTAATAATCTTAGGTTATTTAGCATATAACAAATATGTTATTGAACCTAAAGAAATTGAAGCTGCTGATGAACTTGCATATCCTAAAAATTATTTTGACCAAGCTCAAAATACTTCTGTAGCAGTTGACTCATTATATAATTTAAGCTTAAACGGAGCTGATGGAAAATACGGATTAATAGATATAGTTGATAATTACGGCAATACAAAGGCAGGTAATATAGCAAAATATATGAGTGGCATTGCTTATCTAAAAACAAGCGATTATGAAAATGCCATCAAATATTTAAGTGATTTTTCTTCTGATGATGAAATGTTAGGTGCTTTGGCTTTGGGTAACATAGGTGATGCTTTTGCAGAAATAAATCAACTTGAAGATGCTATGAAATATTATGCTGATGCTGCCAATTTTAGAGATAATGATTTTACCTCTCCTTTATATTTATTCAAAGCTGGAAATATAGCAATGGAATTAAAAAAATACAATAAAGCAGAAGAATACTTTACTAAAATTAAAAACAATTACACAAAATCTGACGAAGCAAGAAATATTGATATCTTTGTACAAAGAGCTCAAATTGCAAATAAATAAATGCTATTGAATTATGGCAACTACCAATTTATCAGCATATGATAAAAACACAATCCCAAATGCGAAAGATTTTCGATTTGGGATTGTTGTTTCTGAATGGAATAATGACATTACAAACAACTTATATAAAGGCGCATATCATACTTTAATCGAAAATGGTGCATTAAATAAAAATATTATTACACTTAATGTACCTGGTAGTTACGAATTAATTTATGGTTGCAAACACCTTATTAAAAGCCAAAATATAGATGCTATTGTTGCTATAGGAAATGTAATTCAAGGAGAAACAAAACACTTTGATTTTGTTTGTGAAGCTGTTGCACATGGCATTAAGGATATTAATATACAATTTGATGTTCCTGTTATTTTTTGTGTTTTAACAGACAATACCAAACAACAGTCTATTGATAGATCTGGTGGGAAACACGGAAATAAAGGTATAGAATCTGCAATAGCCGCTATAAAAATGGCTGTCATTAAGCAAAGTTAAGTTTAAGTTATTAGAAATTTTCAAAAGGATTTAACAAAACTTTATTTGATAACCTTTCAATATTTCAGTAAATTTGTAAACCCCAACTAAATAATCTATCATGT
Source organism: Flavobacteriaceae bacterium (assembly GCA_030633285.1). The sequence goes on along the minus strand of DAOVTC010000072.1, from coordinate 928 downwards.
TTGGAAATGCTTTTAAATCAAGAGCTCATTATGTTTACAATTATAAACCTCGTTATTATGACGAGCGTAAAGAACGTCTTGAATATTTAAAGAAGAAATACGAAAATAACGACACTTCTTCTGATGAACTTCCAAGAGTATCACTTTCTAAAGAAAAACTTAAATCTGATTGGAAAAGGCATAAAAAAGTAGCATCTGACAAAGGTGTCAATCGCAGACTTGCTATAATAATTGCTATCTTAGTAGGTGTTTTAGCTTATTTTTTTGAATTGCATAAATTATTTTAATGTCAGATATTATTCAATTACTTCCTGATAATGTTGCAAATCAAATTGCCGCAGGAGAAGTGGTTCAACGACCCGCTTCTGTAGTCAAAGAATTGCTCGAAAATGCAGTTGATGCTTCTGCTGATAACATAAAATTAATTATTAAAGATGCAGGAAAAACATTAATTCAAGTTATTGATAACGGAATTGGAATGAGTCAAACTGATGCGCGTTTTGCTTTTGAGCGCCATGCTACGTCAAAAATAAAAACAGCCAGCGATTTATTTAACTTGCACACCAATGGCTTTAGAGGTGAGGCTCTGGCTTCTATTGCTGCAATTACCCATACTACTCTCAAAACCAAACAAGAAAATCAAGAGTTAGGTACACAAATTAAAATAAAAGGTGGAGAAGTCATATCACAAGAGGTAATTTCTACTCCAAAAGGATCAAGTTTTGAAATAAAAAATCTATTTTATAATATTCCTGCTCGCCGTAATTTCTTGAAATCAAATACTATTGAAACAAGACACATTATTGATGCTTTTCAACGTGTAGCATTAACATATCCAAATATTGCATTTAGTTTATACCATAATGATAATGAAATATATAACCTAAAAACAGGCAATTTACGTCAAAGAATTACTACTATTTTTGGC
>DAOVTC010000136.1 GCA_030633285.1 Flavobacteriaceae bacterium | reverse complement strand
GTAACAATTGCTCTTGCTTGTCGGGTTACTTTTTCTAAATCATTTAAAGCACCTGTTGAAATTTTATTGAACATAACTTTTTCTGCTGCTCTTCCACCTAGTGTTGCACACATTTCATCAAGCATTTGGTCAGTTTCAACAATTTGTCTTTCCTCTGGTAAATACCAGGCAGCACCTAATGATTTACCTCTTGGAACTATAGTTACCTTAACTAGAGGAGCTGCATGTTCTAACATCCAGCTAACTGTTGCATGGCCAGCTTCATGATAAGCTATGGTTTTTCTTTCTTTAGAAGTTATAATTTTATTTTTCTTTTCTAAACCACCTACAATTCTATCAACTGCATCTAAAAAATCTATATGATATACTTTCTTTTTATTCTTTCTAGCAGCAACTAAAGCTGCTTCATTACAAACATTTGCAATATCAGCACCAGAAAAACCAGGAGTTTGTTTTGATAAAAATTCAATATCGACGTCTTTATCCATTTTTAAAGGTTTAATGTGTACTTCAAAAATTTCTTTTCTTTCATTTCTATCTGGTAAGTCAACATAAATTTGTCGATCAAACCTACCTGCACGCATTAAAGCTTTATCCAAAACATCAGCACGGTTTGTTGCAGCAATAACAATAACGTTGGTATCGGTAGCAAAACCATCCATTTCAGTAAGTAATTGGTTTAAAGTATTCTCTCTTTCATCATTGCCACCTGTAAAGTTATTTTTACCTCTGGCTCTACCAATAGCATCAATTTCATCAATAAAAATAATTGATGGTGATTTAGCTGCAGCTTGTTTAAATAAATCTCTAACTCTTGAAGCACCAACTCCCACAAACATTTCAACAAAATCTGATCCGGAAAGAGAAAAGAAAGGTACGTGAGCTTCACCGGCAACAGCTTTAGCGAGTAATGTTTTACCCGTTCCAGGAGGACCAACTAAAATGGCACCTTTAGGAATTTTACCTCCTAATGCAGTATATTTATCAGGATTTTTTAGGAAATCAACAATTTCTTGAACTTCTTCTTTGGCGCCTTCTAAACCAGCAACATCTTTAAATGATGTTTTAACTTTTGTATTTTGATCAAATAATTTTGCTTTTGATTTACCAATATTAAAAATTTGACCACCAGGACTACCTCCACTACCACCAGACATTCTACGCATGAAAAATATCCAAATAGCAATAAGGAATATAAAAGGTAACCAAACCATAAATGAATCTAAAAAGCTGGTTCTGGAAGTGTTATCTTTATCAAAATCAAGTTCATATTCAGATTTGGCATTTTTTAATTCATTTTCAAAATTTTGTAAATCACCAAAATCATAAATATATATAGGAGAGCCTTGATTTAAAAAGGATTGATTTTTACCTTTTTTATATTTTTCTTTATCTAAGGCCTCTGGTTTGATTGTTAATTGTGCTATATCGCTATTTACAATAACTATTTTTTCGATATCATTATCTGCTAAAATAGTTTTAAATTCATTTTGAGATAATTTATTACTCGTTAACTCAGTACTGTTTAATAACTGATATCCAATTAATAATGCGAAGATAATTCCGTAAATCCAATAAAAATTGAATTTGAAATTGAATTGCTTCAAAGGATTGTTATTATTGTCTTTTTCTTTATTATTATCTTTTTTCATCAAAGTATTTTAATATTTATTGCTTATTAAGCATTTTGAATATTTGTGATTTTTGCATCTCCCCACAGTCCTTCTAAATTATAAAATTCTCGTACATGTTTTTGAAAAACATGTACAACAACATTTACATAATCAATCAATATCCATTCTGCATTACTTTCTCCTTCAACATGCCAAGCTTTATCTTTTAATGTTTTACTTACATTTTTTTGAATAGAACCCGAAATTGCACTTACTTGAGTGTTTGAATTAGCCTCACAAATAATAAAGTAATCGCAAACTGTATTTTCAATATCTCTTAAGTCAAGAATAGTTGTTTTCTCACCTTTTACATCTTCAATTCCCTTAATTATTTCAGTAATCAAAAGATCTGTGTTTACTATTTTTTTAGTCATTAATATTTTTAAAAAATTTCTTGCAAATGTATCACATTTTTACCATTTTAGATGTTCAAAATTTACATTATTAATATGAAATTAGTCAAACTTGATGCCATAAACTCAACAAGTATTTATTTAAAGCAATTATCAAAAGAAGTTGATGTAAGTAATTGGACTATTGTAACTGCCGAATATCAGACTTTAGGTCGTGGTCAAATGCAAACTAAATGGGAGTCGGAATATGGTAAAAATCTCATATTTAGTGTATTGATTAAGTTTGATGATTTGAAAGTTAGGAATCAGTTTAATTTGAATTGTGCGATTTCAATTGGAATTTTTAACGCATTAAAAGAATACAAATTACCTCAATTAAAAATAAAATGGCCAAACGACATAATGTCAGTTAACAAAAAATTGGGAGGAATTTTAATTGAAAATTCATTATTGAATGATAAAATTTATCAATCTGTAGTTGGAATTGGTTTAAATATTAATCAAGAGATTTATCCTGATTACTTGCCAAAAGCCGTTTCAATGACACAAATTTTAAAGAATAATTTTGATCGTGATGAAATTTTATTTCAAATTGTAAATTCTATTAAAATACAAATAGAAATTTTAAATCGGAATGAGTTTAAAACTTTACATCAGAATTACGAAAATATTTTGTTTAAAAAAAGTAAGGTGCAAATGTTTGAAAACAAGAATCATTTAAAATTTATTGGTAAAATAATTGGGGTTTCAAAACAAGGCAAACTTCTTGTTAATCTTGAAAATGAATCTGTTATGGAATATGATTTTAAAGAAATTAAATTTATCTAAATATAAATATAAAATCCCACTAAAAAGCGGGATTAATTCGATTTACGACGTCGGAGGTATAGTATCGGTTTGTATTAGAAAAGTAAACGGTTTTGAAGCATGCAACTTTTAACTTACAAGAAAGTTGAAGCTGGCTGTAATCTTAGATACTACTGTCATTCCGCTTATTTTTTATATACATTGTTCTCTGCTGGATTTTTTCATCCGTTTAGTTTTTAAGACAGCATTATTAATATTAATATCAACGTCAAAATTCCAATTGCGGTAGTAAATCTTCCCATTTTTTTTGATTTGGTCCAACCGGATAAGGAAATCATCGTAATCAAGGATATAATTCCGAAAAGAAATGTCATTCCTCCAATAATTGATGGAATCCTTAAATCTCCTTCTGTCATTTTGAGGGGAAATCCATCTGTTGTCATCATTAAAATTTTTGTCATTGCAAACACTGAGACTAAAAAGAAACTGGCGGCTAAGACCGCAGCTTTCATTATATTTCTCGTCAAACGAGTATTTGTATCAGATACCAAAAAATTTGCAATTACTGCAATGGAAAATCCACCCAACAAGGAGCTAATCAATATAATTTGATCAGCAAGTTTATTCCAATACTCAAATGACATTTCTTCCATATTAATTGTTTTTAGAATTATTCAGTTGTTTGCTTACTATCATTCTTTTTAGCTTGCAGAGAACTCATTACTAAAAGCTATCAATTATTTCTTTTCGATATTATTTATCAAAGTATTGATAAATTTTTGGAGTGGACCTTTAACCATCATGGCTACCATTGGATTGAATTTACCATCAAAAAGTAACTGAACATCACTTGAATTTTCTGATTTTTCTTCAATATTAGCAGTTAAAGTAAATGGGAATTTATCACTAACTGAACCTAAAACTAATTTTTTTGGTGCTTCTTGTTCTTGAAGTTTTAATTTAATTTCTGGCATTCCTTTTAAAGCAAATAGAAAAGAATTTTCATCAGCCTCAAATTTTTCAATATTTTCAGGCATGATATTTTCAAAATTTTCAATTTTTGATAAATAATCAAACATTTCTTTGCTTGATTTTTGTACGGTAACTTTTGGACTTTCCAGATTCATATATGATTTATTAAACTATTTAGCCTTCCATTTACTAGGTTTCTTACGCCAAGATTTTAATGTTTTAAGGTGTTTTTCAGTAATATAATTTGTTTCAAGAGCCTGTTCTATTAGGCTTTTATAATCACTTAAAGTGGTTAATTCTATATTGGCTTCTTTAAAATTTTCTTCAGCAACATTAAAACCATAGTTAAAAATTGCTACCATACCTTTAATATTTGCATCTGCATCTTTTAGAGCTTTAACAGCATTTAAACTACTTTTTCCGGT
>DAOVTC010000102.1 GCA_030633285.1 Flavobacteriaceae bacterium | reverse complement strand
TACGATTTCATGGTGTGAAAAAAGTGAATGGAATTTTGGCCGATTTAGGTGTTTCATCTCATCAGTTTGATGAGGCTGATAGGGGTTTTTCTACTCGTTTTGATGCTGATTTAGATATGAGAATGAATAAAGAAGATGAATTATCAGCATATGATGTGATTAACAAATATGAAGAAGAAAAAGTAAGTTCAATTTTGTTTCAATATGGTGAGTTGAGAAACTCCAGAACTTTAGCTAAGGAAATAGTAAAAGCAAGATCTGAAAAAGAAATTAAAACCAGTTTTGAGTTAAAAGAAGTGCTAAGGAGATATTTACCTAAAAGCAAAGAACACAAAATTTTAGCTCAAATTTTTCAAGCAATTCGCATTGAAGTTAATCAAGAAATTGAAGTATTGAAAGAGTTTTTATTACAGACACCTGAATTGTTGATTGAAGGAGGAAGATTAAGTGTAATTTCATATCATTCTCTTGAAGACAGATTGGTGAAAAGATTTATACAAAACGGATTGTTTGAGGGTGAACCTGAAAAAGATTTTTATGGAAATGTAAATGTTCCGTTAAAAAAAGTAGGAAAATTAATTGTTCCATCACATAAAGAAATAAAAGAAAATAACCGAGCAAGAAGTGCAAAATTAAGAGTGGCAATAAAGAATTAGGTAGTCTAAATAAAAAGGGAAAAAAAGTAGTCTAATTAAAAGGGAAATAATAAAAGTGTCAAAAACCAAGCAAACATTTTATAACATTTTAAAAGGTAAGTTTCTTGTTGATGAAGATGCTCAAAAAAATTGGGGTTTTATAATTTTTTTAACTGCTCTTGCTTTGTTGATGATTACAAGTTCGCATCAAATAGATAAAAAAGTGCAACAAATTGCAACACTTAATAAAGAAAAAAGAGAATTACGATCGCAGTTTGTAGCAACAAGATCTGACTTGATGAAGTTAAAAATGGAATCGAGTATTTCAAAAAAATTAGCTGAGAATGGTTTGTTTGTATCTCAAACTCCACCACAAAAAATAAAAGTAAGTATTAAAGAATAACCATGGCAGTTCAAAAAAAACAAATATTAAACAAGGTGTATTTATTTACAGGGTTTATGTTTTTGTTTGCTATTGCTATTGGGTATAAATTAGTTCAAATTGAATTTATAAATGGTGAAAAGTATAGAGAGTTAGCAGAACAAGGAACGATAAAAACCTTTGAAATTGCAGCAAACAGAGGTAATGTTTATACTTCAGATGGAAGTTTATTGGCAACATCAGTTTCAAAATTTGATATACGAATGGATCCCATTTCTGTTTCTGATGGAAATTTTGAAAAAGGCATTAAGGACTTGAGCAGATCATTATCAAAAATGCTTGGAAAGAGTTCAGGTTATTACGAAAACTATATCCGTAAAGCTAAAAAAAGTAAAAACAGATATCTATTTATAACTCGAAATTTAAGCTATAACGAATATCAAAGAATAAAAAAGTTTCCAATTTTCAAATTAGGCACCTACAGAGGCGGCTTTATTGTAGAACAGCGTACAGTAAGAGAACATCCGATTGGGAGAATAGCCGAACGTGCTGTTGGTTATGATGATTATAGGGGTAGAGTTGGTATTGAAGGGAGCTTTTATGAGTTCTTGAGAGGTAAAAACGGGAAAAGATTAAAACAAAAAATTGCAAAAGGTCAGTGGAAACCATTAAATGATAACAATGAAATAGAGCCAATTGATGGAAAAGATATCATCACAACCATTGATTTGAATATTCAAGATATAGCTCATCATGCTTTATTAGAGCAGTTAGAAAAATTTAGTGCCGATCATGGTTCTGTAGTTGTTATGGAAACAAAAACAGGAGCAATTAAAGCAATATCAAATTTGGGTAGAACTTCAAAAGGAACCTATTACGAGCAAAGAAATTACGCGGTATATGAATCTCATGAACCAGGGTCGACATTTAAATTAATGAGTATGGTTGTTGCTTTAGAAGATAAAGTTATTGATACCTCAACAGTTATTGATACTGAAAAAGGTGTTATTTCATTTTATAAAAGAAAAGTTCGCGATTCACATCATGGAGGTTATGGCAAAATATCAGCAGCAAGAGTATTTGAAGTTTCTTCAAATGTTGGAATAGTAAAGATTGTCAATGAAAATTATAAAGACAACCCCAACAAGTTTATAGAGGGTTTGAATAAAATGAATATTGGAGAAAAAATAGGTTTACCAATAAAAGGCGAAGGTAATCCTATTATTCCAAATCCAAATGACAAAAAATCATGGAATGGTTTGTCTTTACCTTGGATGGCTTATGGTTACGGAGTCTCATTTACACCTTTACAAACATTAACTTTTTACAATGCAATAGCAAATGATGGTGAAATGGTAAAACCACGATTTGTAAAAGAAATACGTACGCAAAGCAATGTAATTACAAAATTTGAAAAAGAAGTAATTAATCCAAAGATTTGTTCTCAACAAACTATTGATTATGTAAAAGTGATGATGACTAATGTTGTTAAACAAGGAACTGCAGAAAATATTTATGACAAAAATTTTTCAATGGCAGGAAAAACAGGCACATGTCAAACCGATTACTGGAAAGGAGAAACCCAATATATTTCTTCATTTGTTGGATATTTTCCTGCTGATGAACCAAAATATTCTTGCATAGTGGTAATTCACAAGCCAGATAAAAAGATTGGTTATTATGGAAATATAGTAGCAGCTCCAGTATTTAAAAAAATAGCTCGTAAAATTTATTCAGAAACTCCTACACAAAATGAGGTGAAGTTTCAATCAGAATATGTGTTGTTAAATAAAACATTTAATAGTTACGATAAAAAAGCTAGTACATCATATAAAAAAGTTCCTAATGTGAAAAATATGCCTGGAATGGATGCTATTTCATTATTAGAAAATTTAGGTTTTAAGGTGAATTTTAATGGAATAGGAAAAGTAAAATCACAATCTATAAAACCAGGTGAAGCATTACAAAAAGGAGAAATAATTTCATTGGATTTGTCATAAGATTTTAATATAAAAATTGATTGAAAAAATTAAAAGACATATTATATAAAGTTTCTGTTGAATCGGTAATTGGCACTACCGAAGTGACAGTTGAAAACGTTGAATTTGATTCTAGAAAAGTTACAAATAACACATTATTTGTAGCTCAAAAAGGATTGATATTTAACGGACATGAATTTATTGATAAAGCTATTGAAAAAGGAGTCGTAGCAGTTATTTGTGAAGATTTACCTAAAAACACACAACCAAATATTACATATATCCAAGTTGCAAATAGTAATGAGGCATTGGCAATAATAGCTTCAAATTTTTATGATAATCCCTCAGAAAAATTAAAATTAATTGGAGTTACAGGAACTAACGGTAAAACTACCATTGCAACTTTATTGTATAAACTGTTTAAAAAAGCAGGATTCAAAGTAGGCTTATTATCTACCATAAAAATTATGATTGATGAGCTTGAACAAGCTAGTACGCATACTACACCAGATTCTCTTACTATTAATAAAACCTTACATAAAATGGTTTTGGCTGGTGCAGAATTTTGTTTTATGGAAGTTAGCTCTCACGGTATTCATCAAAAAAGAACTGCGGGTTTATTTTTTCAAGGAGGAATATTTACCAATTTAACTCATGACCATTTAGATTATCATAAGTCGTTTGCTGAATACAGAGATGTGAAAAAAATATTTTTTGACAATCTGCCAAAAACAGCATTTGCTTTAGTCAATATTGATGATAAAAACGGAGCAGTAATGTTGCAAAATACTTCTGCTAAAAAATATACTTACGCTTTAAAAACTATTGCTGATTATAAGGCTAAAATTTTAGAAAATCAATTTGATGGTCTCCTATTGAATATTGATAATCATGAAATTTGGACAAAATTAATAGGAACTTTTAATGCCTATAATTTATTGGCAATTTACGCTACTGCGGATTTATTAGGTTTAGATAAGTTAGAAATATTACAAATAATCAGCAATTTAGAAAATGTTGATGGAAGATTTCAGCACGCTATATCTAAAAGCGGGATTTACTCTATAGTTGATTATGCGCATACCCCAGATGCTTTAAAAAATGTTTTAGAAACTATCAATACCATCAGAACACATAATGAACAAGTGATAACAGTAGTGGGTTGTGGAGGAGATAGAGATAAAACAAAACGACCAAAAATGGGTCATATCGCTTCAGTTTTGAGTACACAGGTAGTTTTTACATCAGATAATCCGAGAAGTGAAAATCCCGAATTAATTATCAAGGATATTGAATCTGGTGTTGCTCCTGAAAATTACAAGAAAACTATATCAATTACAGATAGAAAACAGGCAATTAAAACCGCATGTAAACTAGCAAATAAAGATGATATCATTTTGGTGGCAGGTAAGGGTCATGAAACGTATCAAATTATTGGAAATGTAAAATCAAATTTTAATGATTTTGAAATTGTAAATGAATTATTAACCGAATTAAATAAATAAAATGCTTTACTACTTATTTGAATATCTTGATAAACATTACAGCTTGTCTGGAGCAGGATTGTTTCAATATATATCATTTCGTTCAGCATTAGCGTTTGCATTTTCTTTGTTGATTTCAACTATTTACGGAAGAAAGATTATTAACAAATTACGTCGATTACAAGTTGGAGAATCCGTAAGAGATTTGGGTTTAGAAGGTCAAAAAGAAAAAACAGGTACGCCTACAATGGGAGGTTTAATTATTATTTTGGCAACATTAATTCCTGTATTTCTTTTCGCAAAATTAGACAACATTTATATTATCATTTTAATAATTACTACCCTTTGGATGGGAAGTATTGGTTTTATTGATGATTATATAAAAGTATTTAAAAAAAATAAAGATGGTTTAAAAGGTAGATTTAAAATTGTTGGTCAGATTACATTGGGCGCGTTTGTTGGTTTTATATTGTATTTCAATCCTGATGTAGTTGTTAAAGAAAAACTTCCAGCTAATCAAATTGTTCAAACACAAGTATTAACAGTACCTACTAATCATTTTGGTGAAGCAAAAAAATCTTCTAAAACTACAATTCCTTTTGTAAAAAATAATGAATTTGATTATGCGAGTTTATTGGGTTGGATGGGTGAAAAAGCACATGACTATGTATGGATAGTGTATATTTTGGTCGTGATTTTTATTATTACTGCTGTGTCAAATGGTGCAAATTTAACCGATGGTATTGATGGTTTGGCAGCAGGTAGTTCAGCTATAATGGTT
>DAOVTC010000060.1 GCA_030633285.1 Flavobacteriaceae bacterium | reverse complement strand
GGATATAAATATTGATACTTACGAGTTTCTACTCTTACTTCTTCTATTTTATGTCCTGAAGAAAAAGTATTATCAATTACTTTACCTGTTGTTAAGCTTTTAAGTTTGGTACGAACAAAAGCAGGTCCTTTCCCTGGTTTAACATGCTGAAATTCTATAATTTTAAATGTATCGTTATTGTAAACAATACAAAGTCCTTTTTTAATATCTGAGGTATTTGCCATTTTTTTTTCTCAATTTTTTAATAATTACTAGAATAACCTTTCATAATTCCACGCTGTGAATTCTTAATAAATTCTAAAACTTCATCTCTTTCTGGAGTTGCATCTAATTCTGCTTCTAAAATTCTTGACGCTTGTGTGGTATTATTATTTTTTTGAAATAAAATTCTATATATATTTTGTATTTCATTAATTTTTTCAGAATTATATCCTCTTCTACGTAAGCCAATAGAATTTATACCTATGTATGATAAAGGCTCTTTTGCTGCTTTGGTATAAGGAGGTACATCTTTTCTCACTAATGAGCCTCCTGAAATCATAACATGTTTACCAATATGAATAAATTGGTGTATACCTGATAATCCGCCTATTATAGCATATTCACCAATTTCAACATGACCACCCAATGTAACACCATTAACTATAATAACGTTATTCTTTATTATACAATCATGGGCGATATGTGCAGTTGCCATTATCAAACAATTATCACCAATTTCAGTCTTTCCATAGGCTTTTGTTCCTCTATTTACTGTTGCACATTCTCTTATAGTTACATTATCACCTATAACAGCAAGTGAATCTTCATCATCAAATTTCAAATCTTGTGGAATACCTGAAATTACAGCTCCTGGAAAAATTCTACAATTTTTTCCAATTCTTGCGCCTTCCATTATAGTTACATTTGAGCCAATCCACGTTCCTGAACCTATGATTACATTATTATGAATTGTTGAAAATGGTTCAATTACAACATTTGTTGCAATTTTAGCACCTGGATGTATATAAGCTAAAGGTTGATTCATACTGTTTGTTAATTTTTTTGTTTAATTGAATACTAATTATTCTTTAGGTTTCCTAGCAATTTGAGCCATTAATTCGGCTTCAACAACTAATTTGTTATTTGCATACCCATATGCTTGCATGTGACATATTCCTCTTCTAATTGGTCCCATCAACTCTGCTTTAAAAATAAGGGTGTCACCAGGTAAAACCTTCTGTTTAAATTTAACATTATTCATTTTCATAAAATATGTCAGGTAATTTTCAGGATCAGGTACAGTACTTAATACCAAAATCCCTCCACATTGTGCCATGGCTTCAACTTGTAAAACACCGGGCATAACAGGAGCTTCGGGGAAATGTCCAACAAAAAAAGCTTCATTCATAGATACATTTTTCATTCCAACAACGTGTGTATCTGATAATTCTAGAATTCTATCAATTAATAAAAATGGTGGACGATGAGGCAAAATACTCATAATCTTATTGATATCCATCAATGGTGGCTGATTCAAATCATAATGAGGAACCTTGTTTCGTTTCTCAATTTGAATAACTTTCATCAATTTTTTAGCGAAATTAGTATTTATTTTATGTCCTGGTTTAGTAGCGATAACTTTACCCTTAATTTTTGTGCCTACTAAAGCTAAATCACCTATTACATCTAGTAATTTATGACGAGCAGCTTCATTGGCCCAATGTAAAGTTAAATTATCTAAAATACCATTTGGTTTAACTTTTACTGATTCTTTATTAAATGCTTTACTGAGCTTTTTCATAGTTTTATCTGATATTTTTTTATCAACATAAACTATGGCATTATTTAAATCTCCTCCTTTAATTAAATCATTTTCTAAAAGCATTTCTATTTCATGCAAAAAACTAAAAGTTCTCGCATTTGCAATTTCTTTTTTAAAATCACTTATTTTATTTAAAGTAGCATTTTGGGTACCTAAAATTTTAGTACCAAAATCAACCATGGTAGTAATTTCATATTTGTTAGAAGGCATAATCATTATTTCACTTCCTGTTTCTTCATCTTTAAATGTTATGATATCTTTTACTTCATAAACTTCTCTTTCACGCTCTTGATCAATAATACCTGCTTTTTCTAAAATCTCAACAAAATATTTTGAAGACCCATCCATAATAGGAGGTTCAGGGGCACTTAATTCAATAATAATATTATCAATATCACACCCAACAATTGCAGCTAATACATGCTCAGAAGTATTAATAACAACTCCATTTTTTTCAATATTGGTACCTCTTTGCGTATCTGTAACATTGCAGGCTAGTGCTTCAATTGCAGGTTTACCTTCTAAATCTGTTCTAACAAATGTATAGCCTGTATTTTCTGAGGCAGGTTTGAAAGTCAAATTCACTTTTTTACCTGTATGTAACCCTACTCCCTCTAAAGAAACTTCTGTTTGTATAGTTTTTTGTTTAATACTCATTTTAATATTCTTTAGTTTTAATTTTTTTATCTAATTCATCAACTTTATTAACCAATTTTGATAAATTTTTAAAATGTACATATGATTTATTATAATCTGAATAAGGTAAAGCAGGACTTCCTTGCACTATTTCATTATCTTTTAAAGATCTACCAATACCTGATTGTGCTTGAATTCTTACATTATTGCCTATGCTAATATGGCCAACAATTCCTACCTGACCACCAATTTGACAATTTTTTCCAATTTTTGTTGATCCGGCTACCCCAGCTTGAGCTGCGATAACAGTATTATTTCCAACTTCAACATTATGAGCAATTTGAATTTGATTGTCTAGTTTTACACCTTTTCTAATAATTGTTGAGCCCAAAGTTGCTCTATCAATAGTAGTTCCTGATCCAATATCTACATTATCTTCAATAATCACATTTCCAATTTGAGGAACTTTATTGTATTCACCTTTTTCATTAGGTACAAAGCCAAAACCATCACAACCAATAATTACTCCTGAATGAAAAGTGCAATTTTTCCCTATTTGTGATTCAGAATAAATTTTTGCTCCTGCAAAAATAGTAGTATCATTTCCTATGGTAACATTATCTCCAATAAAAACATTTGGATAAATTTTAACATTATCTCCAATAAAAACATTTTGACTTATATAAGTAAATGCTCCAATGTATATATCATTACCTAATTTTGTATTTTCATGAATAAAATTTGGAGTTTCTATACCTGATTTATGCAATTTTATTTCATTATAGTATTCTAAAAGTTTAGTAAATGCCTGATATGCATCATCAACTTTTATTAAGGTGGTTGTTATTTCTTTTTCAGGAATAAAATCTTTATTTACAATAGCTATAGAAGCTTCAGTTGTATATAAAAAAGACTGATATTTTGGATTAGATAAAAAAGTTAGAGAACCTTTTTCTCCTTCTTCTATCTTAGAAAGTTTATAAACCACTTCGTTTATATTTCCATCAATTTCTCCGTTGAGAATTTCTGAGATTTGTGTAGCTGTAAATTTCATCGATGCAAAAATACTAAAAATTAATAACCATATTTATATTATTATAAATACTTAGGATAACAAATAAAATGTTTGGTAACTGAATTAGCAAGAGCTTGTAAACTTAAATTATCAGAAGCTTCAACAATATCAGTAATTTTTCCATTTTTATGTAAAATATTTATCTGCTCATTCACAATATCATAAGCTTGATTTTTAACTTCTCCCTTAAAAACAAAGTAATGTAGTTCTTCATCATTAATTGATAATTTTTTAGCTGCATTTTGTTTTATATTTTCAAAATAAATTTTAGAAAATTTTTGATTATGCATCTCTACTTTAGGTAATTTTCTATTAATTATCATTTTACACAAAGTTGATAATACAAAATCACTATGATTACACCAAACCTTTAAAGCCGAAATCACATCATAATCATCTAATTTAGAAAACAAATCTAATACATCTGGTGTAAAATTCTTTTTGTCTATACTAATTTTTAAAAAATATTGTAAAGCTTCACTTGAAGGTAATTTTTTACCGTTTTTTGTAAGTTCTTTAGCTCTTTGCAAAATCTTTACCAATACCTTTTCTGCAGCCAAACTTGTTTTATGTAAATAAACTTGCCAATACATAAGCCTTCTAGCAATTATAAATTTCTCAACAGAATAAATCCCTTTATTTTCAATTACTAAATTTTCATCTTTAACATTTAACATTGTTATTATTCGCTCAGCATTAATGTTTCCTTCGGAAACTCCACTATAAAAACTATCTCGTTTTAAATAATCTAACCTATCCATATCTAGCTGACTTGAAATAAGTTGGTGCATAAAATTCCTATGATATTCTCTTTTAAAAATTTGAATTGCTAGATTCAATTTACCATCAAATTCTGTATTTATCAATTCCATAAAATGCAATGAAATTTCTTCATGATTAACACTTTCTATAATACTATGTTCTAATGTATGCGAAAATGGGCCATGACCAATATCATGTAGTAAAATTGCAATTTGCAAAGCTTCTTCTTCCTTTTTGCTAATAACAACATCTTTCATTCTTAAAGTTTCAATTGCTTTTTGCATTAGAAATAAGCAACCAATTGCATGATGAAATCTTGTGTGATGTGCTCCGGGGTATACAAGGTAAGATAATCCCATTTGAGAAATACGCCTTAATCGTTGAAAATAAGGATGTTCAATAATTTTAAAAATTAATGTATTTTGTATGGTGATAAAACCGTAAATTGGATCATTAAAAATTTCAATTTTTTTCAAAATAATTTGGTTGTTTTTTGTATTTTTCGGAATTCATTTTTACCTTTAAAAATACACTTTTAGATAACAAAAATAAAGGTTTAAATTGAATAATCACTTTTAAAAACATTTATAATGGGTACAGTTAAAATTCTATGGGTTGATGATGAAATACAACTTTTAAAAGCTCATATTTTATTTCTAGAAAAAAAGAACTATACTGTTGTTCCTTGCACTAATGGAGCCGATGCTGTACAAATAGTAAAAGAAGAGCTATTTGATATTGTCTTTTTAGATGAGAATATGCCTGGGCTTTCAGGATTAGAAACTTTATCGCAAATAAAAGAAAAACATCCTAATTTGCCGGTGATTATGATTACCAAAAGTGAGGAAGAATATATTATGGAAGAAGCCATTGGATCTAAAATTGCTGATTATTTGATCAAACCGGTTAATCCAAATCAAATTTTACTCAGTTTAAAAAAGAATTTGGACCATTCACGTCTTGTTTCTGAAAAAACCACTTCAAACTACCAACAAGAGTTTAGAAAAATATCTATGGATTTAGCCATGGTGAATACTTATGAAGATTGGATTGAATTGTACAAAAAACTAGTGCATTGGGAAATACAATTAGAATCTATTTCCGATGTTGGCATGTCTGAGATTTTGGAAAGTCAAAAAGAAGAAGCAAATGCATTATTTTATAAGTTTATTAAAAAAAATTATCAAGGCTGGTTTCACGGTGAAGATAGTCCTGTATTATCCCATTCACTATTTAAAGATATTATTGTTCCTCAATTAGATAAAGAAAATGGAACACTTTTAGTTGTTCTTGATAATTTAAGATACGATCAATTACGAGTTTTAGAACTTACAATAAACGAATATTATAAAACAGTTGATGAAACTACATTTTTTAGTATCCTCCCTACTGCAACACAATATGCAAGAAATGCAATATTTTCAGGTTTAATGCCTTTGGATATGGAAAAGAAATATCCGGAGTATTGGAGAAATGATACTGATGAAGGTGGTAAAAATCTATATGAAAATGAATTTTTAACCGAACAAATAAAACGATTAAATTTAAATATTTCTCATGAATATTATAAGATAACCAATTTAAGTAAAGGAAAAGATCTAGCTGATCATTTTGCCAAAACAAAAAATAATGATTTGACAGTTGTAGTGTATAATTTTGTTGATATGCTATCTCATTCTCGTACCGAAATGGAAATGATTAAGGAATTAGCAAGTGATGATAAAGCTTATCGTTCATTAACATTAAGTTGGTTTAAAAATTCGCCATTGCTCAAAATTATTCAAAAAGCTCAACAAATGGGATTAAAATTAATTATTACAACCGATCATGGCACTATTAATACCAAACGACCTTCAAAAGTAATTGGTGATAAAAATATAAGCTCTAACCTACGCTACAAAACAGGAAAAAGCTTGAGTTATAATGAAAAAGAGGTGTATTTAGTAAAAAACCCTAGAGATGTATTTTTACCCTCTTTACACATGAGTAGCTCGTTTATTTTTGCAAAAGAAGATTTATTTTTTGCTTATCCTAATAATTATAACCATTATGTTAAGTACTATAAAAACACTTACCAACATGGAGGTATTTCACTAGAAGAAATGATTATTCCTTGTATTTCATTAGAACCTAGATAGAGTATTATTAAATTTAAATTATAGTTGGTAAACATAAACAGTAAAACAGATGAAAAAACATAATTTTAGTGCAGGACCTTGTATCTTACCACAAGAAGTATTAAAACAAGCTTCAAAAGCAGTCCTAAATTTTAATAATTTAGATCTATCATTAATTGAAATTTCTCATCGAAGCCCTGATTTTGTAGAAGTAATGGAAAAAGCCAGAGGT
>DAOVTC010000160.1 GCA_030633285.1 Flavobacteriaceae bacterium | reverse complement strand
AGGGAAATAAATACCATCAACTTCTTGATAATCACTAAAAGTAACTTCAGAGATCATTCCTTTGGCTTGACCTGACTTCATTTCACTTTGAACAGCAATAGGTACAAAATTTTCAGTATCAAAAAAGTAAAAACTTATACTATCTTCTTTTTTACCATCAATAGTAACAGGTTCTTTTGTTAATTTAATTTTAAAGGTTTCTGCTCCATCTATGGTTTCGTTACCTAATAATTCAATAGTATAATTTTTTTCTTTATAATCTATGAAAGGGTCAAGGAAATCATTTATTTCTAATTTCATATTAGCTGTTGCTTCTGCATCACTTTTTTCAGCTTTCATTGTCATAAAATTTGTACTCCATAAAGTTTCACCATCAAAAACACCTTGTTTTATTTCTTTCCCTTGAAAATTAATGACAGTCATTTGCTTACCGCCTTTTAATTGAATAATTTCTAAAGGGATTTCCATGCCTTGCTGGTTAACTTTAGCAGCCATTTTAATTCCTTCTACCTTTTTCATGTTTTCTAAACCACCAATGTTTTCAAAATAGGTATTGATGATTTCATCAGCGGTTTGAGCGTTTATTGTAAAACTTGCAAAAATAGCTAATACGAATAATGTAATTTTTTTCATTTCTTGGTTTTAGATTAATAAAGTATATAAAAATTAGTATGCTAATATACGAAAACGTTACATCATTTAATAAATAAATATATACCGATAAATAATTGGGATAAAAAAAATGAATCACCTGATTTAAAACTATCAAATCTTACCATAAACTTATTGCTATATATATTCAATTTTTAATGTATTAACGACAAGCTTATTCAATAAACATGCACTATTACTGATGTAGATGATTTATTAATGGATGTTTAAATTGTTTGGAAATTAAATAACAAAATGAGTAAAATTTTTAAGCATTTAACTATATAAAGATATTATATTTGTGATGCTTTATTTTATAATAAAACTATTTATATTTTAGCTATATAATCTACAATTATTTATGAGAGACTTAGAAATTTTAATGAACCCAAATAAGTTGGTTAAACACCTTAAAAAACCAGCATATGAATTTACAAAATATGATATTATTAAATTTATAGATGACCATGATATTGAGATGCTCAACTTTAGATATGTAGGTGAAGATGGAAAACTTAAAACATTAAATTTTGTAATTACAAGTAAAGACTATCTTGAATCCATACTTTCAACTGGTGAGCGTGTAGATGGATCAAGCTTGTTCACATATATTGATGCTGATTCTAGTGATTTATATGTCATTCCTAGATTTAGAACCGCTTTTGTAAATCCGTTTACAGAACAGGCAACTCTTGATATTCTTTGCTCTTTTTATACAAAAGAGGGTAATCCTTTGGAAAGTGCCCCTGAATATATCTTAAAAAAAGCAACAAATAGATTTACAAGTGATACAGGTTATACTTTTAAAGCTATGGGCGAGTTGGAATATTATATTATCAGTGAAAAAAATGATTTATACCCTGCAATGGATCAAAAGGGTTATCACACCTCTGCACCTTTTTCAAACTGGGAAAGCCTAAGAACAGAAGCCTTACAAATCATTGCCCAATGTGGTGGTAAAATTAAGTATGGGCATTCTGAAGTTGGAAATTTCACAACGAATACATACATGTATGAACAACATGAAATAGAATTTATTCCTGTAGATGCTGAAGAAGCTGTAGAACAACTTATTGTTTCTAAGTGGATTTTAAGAATGCTTGGTCACAAATATGGAGTAACTATTAGTTTTGCACCTAAGATTACAGTTGGAAAAGCAGGAAGTGGTCTACACATACATATGATGCTTGAAAAAGATGGAACAAACTATGTAGCAGATGATATAGGTTTGACTAATATTGCTAAAAAAATGATTGCAGGTATTTTAGGAAAAGCACAATCAATAACTGCATTTGGAAATACAATACCTACCTCTTATTTACGACTTGTGCCACATCAAGAAGCACCTACAATGGTTTGTTGGGGTGATAGCAATAGGTCGGTTCTTATTAGGGTTCCACTAGGATGGATTGCTAAGACAAATATGATTAAAGACGCCAATCCGCAAGAAATGGGAGATGTTCCTTATGTTCCTGGTAAACAAACTGTTGAACTTAGATCCCCAGATGGATCAGCCGATCTATATCATTTAATGGCAGCAATAATACTAGCTGCTAAAGAAGGTATCTTAGCAAAAGACTCTCTAGAAAAAGCAAATAAATTATATGTTAATGTAAATATTTTTGATGAAGAACATAAAGATCTATACGATTCATTAAATAGCTTACCTACTTCATGTTATGAATCAGCTAAATTTTTAGAAAAAGATAGCAACTTTTATCAAAAAGACGGTGTTTTTCCAAAGGGGACTATTGATGGTTTTATTAAGAACTTAAAAAAATATGATGACAAAGATATGAGTGAACGCTTGTATAAAAAAAATGAAGAAATTAAAAGGGTTGTCAATAAATATATACATTGTATGTAGCTTAACTCATTTATTTGTTTGAAAGTAATTTAGTAGGTACTTATACTTAAATTTTTTAAAATAATTTTAGAATTGTTAATAAAAATACTAAGATTAGGAACAGTAAAATTTATTAAATCAATACTTTTAAAATCTTATTTTTAAAGAAATATTTACGTACATGTATTTAATTTTTGATACCGAAACAACTGGTTTACCAAAAAAGTGGAACGCTCCAATTACTGATACAGATAATTGGCCAAGATGTGTGCAAATAGCTTGGCAATTACATGATGAAATGGGCGGTGTTGTTGAGCATCAGGATTTTTTAATTAAACCTGAAGGCTATAATATACCGTATGATGCAGAGCAAATACATGGAATTTCTACACAATTAGCTGCTGAAAAAGGAATTTCATTAGATGAGGTTTTACAATTATTTAATAAAGTTTTAGATAAAACAAAATTTCTAGTAGGTCAAAATGTAAATTTTGATTTGAATATCATGGGTTGTGAATTTTTTCGAAATGAAATTACAACAGAGTTAAATAATTTACCAATTTTAGATACTTGTACTGAAAAAACAGCATTACTTTGTCAAATACCTGGTGGTAGATATGGTAAATTCAAATTACCAACTTTAACAGAATTACATCAACATTTATTTAATACCCCTTTTAATGAAGCACATAATGCAACAGCTGATGTTGAAGCAACAACTCGTTGTTTTTTAGAGTTAATTAGATTAAATAATTATACAAAAGATGAATTACAAGTAAGCGATGATTACTTTACTGTCTTTACAGATAAAAATAAAAATGCTTTTTCTCTTATAGGTTTAAAACATATAAATCTAAAAACGGAAAGCAAAAAATTAAAAGAAAAGAAAGTTCAAAAACTTGATGTACAAAAAGACACGTCAATTCAAGCAAATTTAGTTGATGTTCAGTTTACACATTTGCATAACCATTCTCAATTT
>DAOVTC010000013.1 GCA_030633285.1 Flavobacteriaceae bacterium | reverse complement strand
TACTAGGAAAAGATATAGTTGCTGATGGATTAGATAAAGGAGTTTTTTACAAAAAAGAAGATGGTTCTGTTTGGATTGATTTAACAGATGAAGGTTTAGATGAAAAAATTGTTTTAAGAGCTGATGGTACAGCTGTATATATCACACAAGATATTGGAACTGCTATTCAAAGAATTAAAGATTATCCTGATATTGGTGGAATGGTTTATACCGTTGGAAATGAACAAGATTACCATTTTAAAGTGTTATTTTTAATATTGAAAAAACTTGGGTTTTCATGGTTTGAAAACTTACATCATTTATCTTACGGAATGGTCGATTTACCCGAAGGTAAAATGAAATCAAGAGAAGGAACTGTTGTTGATGCAGATGATTTAATGATAGAAATGACAAATACAGCTAGAGATATTTCTCAAGAATTAGGGAAATTAGAAACATATACAATTCCTGAAAAAGAAAAACTTTATAAAACTATTGGTTTAGGAGCTTTGAAGTATTATATCTTAAAAGTTGATCCTAAAAAAAGAATTTTATTCAACCCAAAAGAATCAATCGACTTTAATGGCAATACGGGTCCGTTTATTCAATACACCTACGCCAGAATTCAGTCCATTTTAAGAAAAGCTGATTTTGATTATACCAAAAGTATTTCTAAAATTGATATTCATCCAAAAGAAAAAGTTTTGATCAAGCAAATTTTAAATTTTCCTCTAGTTATTCAACAAGCTGCTCAAAATTTAAGTCCGGCATTAATTGCAAATTATACTTATGATTTGGTTAAAGATTATAATTCTTTTTACCAAAGTGTACCAATTTTAGGGTCAGAAAATATAAATGAAAAAATATTTAGAACTCAAATTTCAAAAAAAGTAGGTGACACTATTAAGTTAGCATTTAGTTTATTAGGTATTGATGTTCCTGAGCGTATGTAAATTTATCAACATGAATGTAAATCCTTATTTTGATTTTTTAAATATTATTTGCTAACTTCGTCAATTCAATTACACTAATGTTAGTGTACTTTTTATTTTAAATGTTATGGCAAAAAAGAGATTATTACTTTCCCTCGCATTAATCTTATTTTTTCACTTATCACAAGCCCAATTAATTATGATTGATGGTGAAACTGGTGAGTATAAATATGAAGAAGTAGTTTCTGCTGAAGGAATATCAAAACAAGAAATTAAAAACAGAGCTGATAAATGGCTAGATTTATATTATAATGGTTTCTTCTCAAAAATTAATGATACGACTAGTTTACATAAGCAAGGTTATAATAAACTCAAATGGAAATTCATTAATAAAAATCTGCCTATAGAAGTTTTTTTTGATATTGAAATCAAAACAAGAGAAGGCAGATATAAATATACATTTTCAAATTTTAAAGTAGGTAAAATAATTAATGATGTAATTGATGCATCATGTTTGAAAGTATATATTGAACGATTCCCTCAAAAATATCAAATTTATATTGAAGAACCTATTGATGAAGAAATCACAAAAGCTATATCTAGTTTAGAATATTATATTTTAAATAATAAATTAGAAGTAGATGAAGATGATTGGTAATTAAAGTAAATCTAATACTCTTTCTAATGCCATTCCGCGTGATGCTTTTATCAATACTGTTGAATTTTTAACTTCACTTTTATTATATCTATCTTTAAAGTCTTCAAAAGATTTATATTGATCAATATTAGGATTATCAACTTTTATTTTTGAAAAAGAATCACCAATCAAAATAGTTTTATTTATCGTAGATTTTTTAATCAAGTTTATTACCTTTTGATGTTCTTGTAAAGTATTCACTCCTATTTCAAACATATCACCTAATATTGCAATCTTATTTTTTGCAGTTAGCTGAGATAAGTTTTCTATAGCCACTTCCATACTATTTGGGTTTGCATTATATGCATCTAAAATAATTCTATTCGATCCTTTATTTACTATTTGTGAACGATTATTACTGGGTATGTAATTTACAATAGCATTTTTTATTTGTACATCAGAAATTTTAAAATATTTTCCTACTGCAATTGCTGTAGCAATATTTAAAAAATTATATTTTCCTATTAACTGACTTTGCATAATAGTATCATCATATTTTAAACTAACAAAAGGATTAGCATTTAAAAATTGTATCGGATAATCAGATTCTTTAGAACCAAATGTAACCACATTCATGTTTTTTGACTGCTCTACTTGTGTTTTATCATTCGTATTTACAAAAACTATTTTATCATTCTTTTTTAAATATTTATATAATTCAGTTTTAGCCTTAATTACACCTTTTAAATTTCCAAATCCTTCTAAGTGTACTTTTCCAAAGTTGGTGATATAACCAAAATCCGGCAAAGCAATTTCACAAAGCATTGCAATTTCGTTAGGATGATTTGCTCCCATTTCAATCACAGCTATTTCTGTTTCAGGTTTCATAGAAAGTAATGTTAAAGGCACTCCAATGTGATTGTTTAAGTTTCCTTTGGTTGCGGTACATTTAAATTTTTGCTTTAAAACTATAGAGATTAATTCTTTGGTAGTAGTTTTACCATTACTACCTGTTAAAGCAATAATAGGAATACCTAATTGTTGCCTGTGGTATCTCGCTAAATTTTGTAAAGTCGTTAAAACATTCTCAACTAAAAATATTTTATTATTAGTTTGGTACTTTTTTTCATCAACAACAGCATAACTTGCACCTTTCTTTATTGCTTCTTCTGCATATAAATTTCCATTAAAATTATCTCCTTTTAAGGCAAAAAAAACACAATTTGTAAGATCTTTTCGACTATCTGTTTCTACGCTATAACTTTGTTTATAAAAGGCATAAAGTTTATTTATTTCCATAAAGTAAAAGTAAAAAAAAACTCAATATCAAAAAATGATATTGAGTTTTTATAATTATGTTTTTTGCGCTATTTTTATTTAGCTGATTTTCTTCTTCTTGAATATGACATTTGACCTAATTTGTCAGTTGCACATCTAAACCCGATATAATTTGTAGCCATATATTCAGGTAAATATCTACGTTGTGCAGGATCTAACCAAAACGCTCTATCTTTCCATGATCCACCCTTATAAACTCTAGTTTGATCACTAATTAAAGTAGTTCTTGTTTTGGTATCATACTGTTGAATAATCAAACCACTTTCACCGATTTGTCTTGGTATTTTAGGTGAATTATACATTCGAGGTTTACCATCAACATCATCTTCATCTCTAAAAAATTGCTTAGTTGAAGCTAAATCACCATCTTTACTATCAATATTATATGCTTTTTCATAGTTTCTACGCATAAAAGCATCACGTTTTGTTATTGGTTCATATTTTATACTTCCCGGCAAATCTCTTGGTACTATTTTACCATTATCTAAAGTATCAAATACAATATTATTATAATCAACTACTACAACATTACCTTCTTTATCAATCACTTTTTTAGAAAATACATTTCCTCTAAAATAACTAAAGTCATTTGCATCATTATCAATAATAGGTCTATAAACATCTGCTACCCATTCTGCAACATTACCTGACATATCATATAATCCAAAAGCATTAGGCTTATAAGATTTAATTCTCATTGTAATATCTGCTCCATCATTACTCCAACCAGCTAAACCACTATAATCTCCTTTACCTTGTTTAAAGTTTGCCATTTGATCACCGCGATATCTTCTTGATGTTTCACGAGTTGATGAACCATTCCATGAATATTTTTTACGACCTCTAATAGAATTGTATTCTCTATTTTCTACTAAAGCTTTTGCAGCATATTCCCATTCAGCTTCAGTAGGTAATCTAAATCTCTGTGCTAAAATACCATCAGAAATTTTAACATGTCTTCCTGTAAATTTACTGTTTTTAGATTTTTTATCTTTTTTAGAAAAATCTTTAATTCCTTTATAATATATTGAAGAATCTCCTTCAAATAATAAATTAGGATTCGCTAAATATGTACCTGTATCAAAACGATCAGCTCCTTCAACTTTTAAAGAATCATGATCAAACAAAGTATGTAATACACCTTTATCGATTAAAATCTTTTCATTTACTCTATCTGTTCTCCATTTACAATATTCAGAAGCTTGTCTCCATGAAACACCAACTACAGGATATTCTGCATAAGCAGGATGACGCAAATAGTTTTCGGTTAATAATTCATTAAAACCTAATGTATTTCTCCAAACCAAAGTATCAGGCAATGCAGATTGATAAATCTTTCGATAAGTATCATCAGAAGGTGGAAAAACTTTTTCTAAATATTGTAGATATAATAAATATTCAATATTAGTAACTTCAGCTTCATCCATATAAAATGAACGAACTTGTTGTTTAACTGGAGTTGTATTCCAATCAAACATAACGTCATCTTGTACACTTCCCATTGTAAACGTACCTCCTTCAATTAACACCATTCCAGGAGGGTTAGGTTGCTGCCTATAATTTGTATTTGCTTGAAAAGCACCATACTTAGGATTATTGTATTCCCAACCTGTTAATGTTGATACACTTTTACTGCTTTTATTACAACTTGTCAATATGACAGCAGCTAAAATTAAAAGTAGTACTTTGTTACTGTTAAACTTTTTCATAATTTATTGTTTGATTTTTTTAAATAAAGACAAAAATATTTAATTATACTTTCTACTTGAATCATTTATTCTGTATAAATAATATATTTTTGCTCTCAATTCTTGTATAACGATTGTTTTTTTTCTTTATTATATGTAACGTTGTAAAATATTATAAAATATAAACTCAGTATTATTTTATTATGCTTTTTAAAAGGTACTTTTCTGTTTTAATTTTCTTTCTCCAAATTACATTTTTGGTTTCACAAAATGTTGAAACTAAGAATTTCAGTTTAAAATGGAATGACAATTCATCAATACAAGTAAACAAAAATAATACTATAACACTTCCTTTAGTTGAAGATAATTTCTTCAACCAATATAATGTACCTACTTATTCTACTACTTTTAACGTTCAAAACAACTTATTAGTACAAGATTATCAAATTAAAAATGTTAAATTATCAAATCTATCCAAAAATTTAACTAAAAACATCAATCTTGACGAAGTACCTACTGAATTCAAAAGTACATTTAAAATTGGTATTGCTAAAAATAAATCACTTGCAAAACTAATTTTAACTCCTTTAATTAAAGAAAACAATCAAATCAAAAAAATAATTTCTTTTAATCTAGAATATCGACTTCAACCCAAAAACAACTTAGTAAAAAATAAAAATGCACCTGTTCCTCTTTATACTTCAAACTCAGTTTTAGCTAGTGGAACCTGGTATAAATTTTCTGTTGATACAACTGGAGTATATAAAATTGACAATCAATTATTACAAAAAATAGGAATAAACACAACTAACCTCAATCCTAATAATATTAAAATCTATGGTAATGGAGGCTCTATTTTACCACAATTAAATAGTGATTTCAGATATGATGACTTACAAGAAAACGCCATTTATATTGAAGGCGATGATGATGGTGCATTTGATAATAATGATTTTATTTTGTTCTACGCCAAGGGTCCAGAATCATGGGAAATAAATACTTTAGATTTTAATTTAACAAAGCATCAAAATAATATTTACAGTGACAAATCTTATTATTTTATTACTGTTGATAACGGGGCTGGTAAAAGAATTTCTTCATCAGATCAAATAACTCTACCGGCAAATCAACAAATTAATAACTACCAAGATTTTTTGGTTCATGAAATTGAAAAAGTAAATCTTTTTGCAAACGGACAGCAATGGCTGGGAGAAGATTTTAGTTTTAATGAAAACCAAACTTTTCGTTTTAACTTTAATGATATAGACGAAAGTGAGGATATCACTTTACGAATTCGAGGTGTAGCAATTTCTTTTACCGATACCCAAATGAATGCTAAAATAAATGGAGTAGATTTAATAAATTTAAATTTTTCAGCATTATCAGAATCTTCTTATAATTTAGCTGTTTCTAGTGAGTCATTCAAAAGCACAAATTCAAACCAAGAGCAATTAAATGTTGAAATTATTTATAACAATTTCGGAAATCCATCTGCAAAAGCTTACTTAGACTATATAGAAATTTTAGGCACAAAAAAACTAATTGCTCATGATAAGCAATTTTCATTTAGAAATATTAACACAACCAATATCAATAATATTTATGAATACCAAATACAAAATAACTCAAATATTTACCAAGTTTGGGATGTATCTGATTATATAAATCCAAAACAGATCAATAACGAATCAGATAATTCGGATTTTACATTTAAATCCTTTGGAAGTGAATTAAAAGAATTTATAGTTATCAATGAAAATGATTTTTTTGTTCCAGAAACAATTGACAATAATATTGTTGACAATCAAAATTTACATAAATTACAAGATATTGATTATGTAATTATTACGCAAAATTATCTTTTAAATGAAGCCGAAAGATTAGCTGATTACCACCGTAATAATTCAAATTTAACCACAGAAGTAATTGACATCAATCAAATTTATAACGAATTTGGTTCAGGATCACCTGATTTAACAGCCATAAGAGATTTTGTACGGTTTTTATATCTCAATGCAACAACAACTGATAAAAAAGTTAAATATGTTTGTTTATTTGGCGATTCATCATTTGATTTTAAAGATAAAATAACCAACAACAATAATATAGTTCCTGCATTTCAATCTTTTGAAAGCTTTAATTTAGTAACTTCTTATGTTACAGATGATTATTTTGGAATTATGGATGATGTTGAAGGGGAACTTACTCCCAACGATTTCCAAGATGTAGCCACAGGAAGATATCCTGTAACAACAATACTTGAAGCACAAAAAGCTGTTGACAAAACATTAAATTATTACAGTACCAATTCATATGGTGACTGGCGTAATAACTTAACTTTTGTAGCTGACGACCCTGATAAACCTTCTGAATTTATTTTACAGAAGACAGTTGATCTAATTACAGAAGATATTAAAATTAACAAACCAGGTTTTAACATCAAAAAAATATATGCTGACGCCCATCAACAAGTTACTTCTGCTGGCGGTGAAAGATACCCAACAGTTAACGAATCTATTACAAATTCTGTTGAAACCGGAACCTTAGTAGTTGATTACTTTGGTCATGGTGGAATTAATGGCTGGGCTCAAGAACGAATTTTAGAAGTACCTCAAATACAAAGCTGGAATAATTTAAACACACTACCTTTATTTATAGCAGTAACCTGTGAATTTTCTAGGTTTGATAACCCTTTACAAATAACTGCAGGAGAGCTTACTTTTTTAAATCAAAATGGAGGTGCTACGAATATGATATCCACTACACGTGAAATTTTTATAAGTGTTGGTCAAAATTTCAATAGAAGTTTGGTAAAAAAATTATTTAATTTTCAAAATGAAGATTATACAATAGCTGAATCACTAATGAATACCAAGCATGAATTTTCATCTGCCCAACGATTTTTTGTTTATAATTTTGGTGATCCTGCAATGAAACTTGCACAACCTAAACCAAATATTATCATTACAAAAATGAACGATAAAGACATTAACCAAAGTTTAGATACATTAAAAGCTTTATCACATATTAAGTTTGAAGGAATCATAACTGATGATCAAAATAATATATTGAATAATTTTAACGGAATTCTATCTGCTACCATATATGACAAACCTTTGAACAAAACTACATTAGACAATGATAATTTTGGTAAAAAAATGGAATTCACTTCTATTGAAAGTAAAATTTTTAGAGGCAGAGCATCAATTAATAACGGAAATTTCTCATTTGATTTTATTGTACCAAAAGATATAAGGATTGCTTATGGAAATGCCAAAATAAGCTTTTATGCTGATGATAAAAAAACAGATAAATCAGGTTATAATTTACAAATAAAAATTGGTGGAATTGATCCTAATGCCCCAACAGATAATGAAGGACCATTAATCAAATTATTTATGAATGATGAATCTTTTGTAGATGGTGGAAATACAAGCGAATCTCCAATAATATATGCCATTTTAGAAGACAACTCGGGCATCAACACTTCCATTACAGCAGTTGATCATGATATTATTGCTATTTTAGATGATGATAATGCCAATCCATTTGTATTAAATGATTATTATGAAACTGAATTAAACGACTTTAAAAAAGGCAAAGTTAAATTCCCTTTACGCAATTTAGAACCCGGTCTACATATCATTAAATTTAAATGTTGGGATACATACAATAATCCTTCTGAAGCTACGTTAAGTTTTATTGTAGTTGATGACAATGATTTAATTTTAAGTAACGTATTGAATTATCCAAATCCGTTTGTAAACTATACTGAATTTTGGTTTAATCACAACAAACCAAATGAGACGTTAGAGGTACAAGTTCAAATTTTTACGGTGTCTGGAAAACTCATTAAAACCCTTAACCAATCTGTGCAATCTGATGGACTTTTATCAAGAGAAATAACTTGGAACGGTCTTGATGATTTTGGCAATAAAATTGGTAAGGGAGTTTATATATATAAGCTTCAAGTTAAATCTTTATTAACAAATACAAAAGCAGAAAAAATTGAAAAATTAGTTATTTTGCAATAAACTATAGATTAATCCTCTACAATTGATTCAATACATGAAAAAATTAAGTTTAGTTCTCATCACATTTTTTTTAGGAATATTCAACGGTTATACTCAAGATGAAAATAATCCTATCACTACAGCTTCTCCTTTTTTATTAATAGCTCCCGATGCTCGATCCGGAGGTTTGGCTGATATGGGAGTAGCTACAACACCTGACGCTAGTTCACAACACTACAACGCAGCAAAATATGCGTTTTCTAGCTCTCAATGGCAAATTGGTTTAAATTATACGCCTTGGCTTAGAAATTTAACTAACGATGTTAGTTTAACTAGCGCTTTTGTTTCTAATCGAATTAATGAAAAAAGTGCATGGGGAGCAAGTCTAACTTATTTTTCATTAGGCTCTATTGACTTAACAGATGATCTAGGAATAAGTTTAGGATCAGAAAACCCAAATGAATTTTCTTTTGATGGTTCATATGCTATGAAATTAAATGAAAACTTTTCAATGGCAGTTGGTTTAAGATTTATCCATTCTGATTTAACTTTAAGGATTGAAAATTCAGAGATTCAAACTATTAATACTTTTTCTGTTGATTTATCCGGTTATTACCAAAGTGAAGAAATGAATTTAGGTGATTTTAATGGTAAATGGAGAGGTGGCTTTAATATTTCAAATATTGGTCCGAAAGTGGAGCTTGTAATTGGAGGTGAAGAAAGCTTTATTCCAACAAATTTAAAATTAGGTGGTGGATTTGATTTTATTTTAGATAATGTTAATACCATTACTGCCAATCTTGAATTTAACAAATTATTAGTACCAACCCCACCAATCATTAATAATGAAACTGGTGAAATAATTGCAGGAAAAGATGATAATGTTGGTTTTTTAAAAGGTATGTTTCAATCATTTTATGATGCTCCCAGAGGCTTTGAAGAAGAATTAGAAGAAGTTGCTTGGGCTTTAAGTGCAGAGTATATGTACGACAAAACATTTGCCGTAAGAGCTGGTTACTTCCATGAAAGCCCAAATAAAGGTAACCGACAATTTTTCACAATTGGTGCTGGGTTTAAATTTAGAAGTTCTACTTTAGACCTTTCATATCTAATAAATGCATCAGATGTTACTAATCCTTTAGAAAGTACTTTACGATTTTCACTGACTATAAATTTAGGAGATGTCTATGAATATTTTTAATCATCATTAAATGTATTTTATCAGTTATTCTATATTTTCAAAGATGATAAATAAACGTATTCTATATTACCGTTTTAGACAATAAATTTATACAGATGAAGGAGATAAAAATTACTTCAAAATTTTCTATTTACGAAAACTCAAATGAGCTTTCTACAGCTGATAAAAGTTTACATTTAAAAGCGATTGAAGCTCGAAAAAATTCATATTCTCCATACTCAAAATTTAGTGTAGGAGCATCATTATTACTAGAAAATGGTAAAATTATTCTTGGCAACAACCAAGAGAATGCCGCTTACCCTTCTGGTATGTGTGCTGAACGAGTAGCTATATGGAATGCAGCTTCTCAATATCCTAAAATAAAAATTCAAAAAATATTTATTTCTGCTAGTTCTAAAATAAGTATTGTTAACAAACCTGTTTCTCCATGTGGTGCATGTAGACAAACTATAGCGGAATACGAAATTAATCAGGCACAAAATATTGAAATATTTTTTACTGGCGAAACTGGTAAAATTATTCAAGCTAGTTCAATAAATGATTTACTTCCACTTGCTTTTGACAAAACTCTATTATAAAACTGATGAAAAATGATATAGTAAACCGTGAAGATATTTACTTAATTGTAAATGAATTTTATAAAAAATTACTTACGGATGAAAATATGAAACATTTCTTTGAAAAATTCAATCAAGCAGATGAACTAGAAAAACATCTACAAATTCTGGTAGATTTTTGGGATAATATTATTTTTTTTTCAGGCACTTACCAAAGAAATGCTATGCTTCCACATATTGAACTTAACAAAGAGAAGCCTTTTAAAAAATTACATTTTGATTTATGGTTAAGTCACTTCCATCAAACTATTGATGAATATTTCATTGGTAATAATGCTCATACTGCAAAAAACAGAGCTACTTCTATTGCTACTGTTATGCAATTAAAAACTTTAAATTATTAATTCCCTATTTAAAAATTTAATTACATTTACTTTTTATTTAACAAAATAAAATAATAGGTCAAATGGAATTAAATCTACAAGCCAAAAAATTTCTTAACGAAGCAGCAAAGTGGGCAATCATTTTATCTATTATAGGATTTATTGGTATTGGACTAATGATTATCATGTCATTTAGTATGGGAACTATTCTATCTCAAATACCTAATGATGCTTTAGGTGTTCCAACTCAATTTTTTTCTTTTTTTTATCTAATTTTAGCAGGTATTTCATTTATTCCAATTTATTTTTTATTCCAATTTGGCAATAACATTAAAAATGCAATAAAAAACAATGATACCGATTTACTTACCTTTGGACTGAAAAAATTAAAATCACATTATAAATTTATTGGAATTCTAACAATTATACTTATGAGTTTAAACTTATTATTTATTATTTTTGGTGTCTTTACAGCAATACTCTTTTAAATAACAAACATTGAAACTAACATGAAATCAATCATAACCGGAACTGGTAGCTATATTCCAAAAGTCATCAAAAAAAATTCAGATTTTTTAAATAAAGAATTTTATGGTGAAAAAAATGAATCTCTTGAAGTTTCAAATGAAATTATTATTGAAAAATTTAAAGGTATAACTGGTATTGAAGAACGTAGATATTTAGAACCTGAATTACAAAACAGCGATGCAGCAACAATTGCTTCTAAAATTGCCATAAAAAATGCAAATATAAATCCCGAAGAAATTGATCAAATAATTTTTGCTCATAATTTTGGTGATATACGATATAATGACAAACAATC
>DAOVTC010000068.1 GCA_030633285.1 Flavobacteriaceae bacterium | reverse complement strand
TCTTTTAAAAGTATAATTGCCTCTTTTTTGTTTTGGTATTTCATTAATAATTAATTTATTAAGTATAAAAATATTTAAATCTTTTCACAATATTTTAAAATAAGTTTTAAATCTGAATCCTTTTTATAAGAAAGATTATTCTTTTTAATATACTTCTTGACTTTATCCTGATTTTCATTACAAAGTTCTAAAACAGATTTTTTTGTTATCTTATATTTTTCAATATGTCCATCTTTCATTATATAATAGTCATCCATAATACTAAAACGATTTTTCTCTTTTGTACCATCTATTGGATTAAACATTCCTTCAATTATCTTGACTTCATACTTCTTAAGTAATAGTATCTTTTTGCCTTCAAATATTACCTCATAAATAACATTTCCATTGTATTTTTTAAAAAATCTATTATTTATTTTTAAAGAATCTATTTTACTCATATCATAAACAAATAAAGAGTCTGTTCCTCTCAAAGAGCTAAATTCATTAGAATAAATATTATAATTTATATTCTTTAAATTATAAGTTTCACCATTAGAATAAACAAACACATTATTTTTCCAGTTTTTAAATAAGTAACTTGATCCTGAAATCTCATTTTGATTACTATAAAACAATCTTTTTGAAAAAACATCATTCATGCTAATTATATTTCCTTCAGATGAAATTGAATCAAATTCCTGACTATTTACAGAAGAAATTAAAAAAACAACTATTAAAGTTAAAAAATATTTCATAGTTAAATAAATTTAATAAAAAAAAGGATAAGCTAAAATAGCTTATCCTTTTTAAATTTTGACTAAAATTAAAAACATTTTATGCTTCGTCTTTAGTGTCTGGTTTTTCTTTTTTTGTTTCCTCTGCCTTTACAGGAGTAGACTCAACAATTTCAGTTTCTTTTTCAGAAGTCTTTTTACCTCTTCTACGAGTTACTTTTTTCTTTTTCGTACCTTTAGGGTTGTATATTTCATTATAATCTACCAACTCTACCATCGCCATATCAGCATTATCTCCCTGACGGTTACCTAATTTGATTATACGAATATAACCTCCTGGTCTATCACCAACTTTTACAGCAACATCTCTAAACAATTCAGAAACGGCATATTTGTCTCTTAATTTACTAAATACTATTCTTCTGTTATGTGTTGTATCACTCTTTGACTTGGTAATTAATGGCTCAACATATTGACGTAAAGCTTTTGCTTTTGCCACAGTAGTATTAATACGTTTGTGTTCAATTAATGAACAAGCCATATTAGCCAACATCGCTTTTCTATGCGCTGTTTTTCTACTTAAATGATTAAATTTCTTTCCGTGTCTCATCTTTATTTATTTAAATCCCAATTTTCAAATCTCAAATAACAATTAAATTTTACATTAAAAAATTCAAAAACTAAACGTCCTCTTTGGGTTTTGGAATTTGGAATTTATTTTTTTAAAAAATTTACTCTTTATCTAATTTGTACTTTACTAAATCCATACCAAAGGTCAAACCTTTGTTATTCACTAATTCATCTAATTCAGTAAGAGATTTCTTACCAAAATTTCTGAATTTCATTAAATCACTTTTATTAAATGCAACTAAGTCTCCCAATGTATCTACTTCTGCTGCTTTTAAACAATTTAAAGCTCTAACTGACAAATCCATATCAATTAAACGAGTTTTTAGTAGTTGACGCATATGAAGTGATTCTTCATCATAAGTGTCAGATTTAGCAATTTCATCAGCTTCTAATGTAATACGCTCATCTGAGAACAACATAAAGTGATGAATAAGTATTTTTGCAGCTTCAGTTAACGCATCTTGAGGTGTAATTGAACCATCTGTAACTAAATCAATAACTAATTTTTCATAATCTGTTTTTTGTTCAACACGAAAATTTTCAACAGCATACTTTACATTCTTAATAGGAGTGTAAATTGAATCTGTAAAAATAGTTCCTAATGGAGCTGAAACTTTTTTATTTTCTTCTGCCAAGACAAAACCTCTACCTTTTTCAATAGTAATTTCCATATCTAATTTTACAGAAGGCTCCATATTACATACAACCAAATCTGGATTTAAAACTTGAAATCCTGAAATAAAATTTTGAAAATCACCAGCAGTTAATTGCTCTTGACCTTTAACAGATATAATTACAGTTTCATTATCAGTATCTTCTATTTGTTGCTTAAAACGAATTTGTTTTAAGTTTAAAATAATTTCTGTAACATCTTCAACTATTCCATTAATAGTTGAAAATTCGTGCTCTACTCCTTCAATTCTTAAAGAAGTAATTGCATATCCTTCTAATGAAGATAACAGAACTCTTCTCAAAGCGTTACCTACAGTTAAACCGTAACCTGGCTCTAAAGGTTTGAATTCAAATCTACCTTCAAAATCAGAAGATTCAATCATTAATACTTTGTCTGGTTTCTGAAAATTTAAAATTGCCATAAGTTTAATTCTTTCTTTAAAATTATTTAGAGTATAACTCAACAATAAATTGTTCGTTTATGTTTTCTGGTATTTGAATTCTTTCTGGAACTGAAACAAATCTTCCTTCCAAGGTTTCAGTATTCCAAGATAACCATTCATAAACATTTGACTTAGCTGCTAAAGAATTTTCAATAGCAACTAATGATTTTGATTTTTCTCTTACTCCTACTAAATCGCCTTCTTTTAATGAATAAGATGGTATATTAACTAATTCACCATTTACTGTAATATGACGATGTGATACTAGTTGACGCGCTCCACTTCTTGAAGGTGAAATACCCAATCGATATACCACATTATCTAAACGAGACTCACACAGTTGTAATAAAATCTCACCAGTAATACCTTTATTTCTTTGCGCTTTTTCAAAAAGATTACGAAATTGACGCTCTAAAATACCATAAGTATATTTGGCTTTTTGTTTTTCTTTTAATTGTACAGCATATTCAGATTGCTTACCTCTTCTTCTTGAATTACCATGCTGTCCTGGAGGAAAATTTCTTTTTTCAAAAGATTTATCCTCACCGAATATTGCTTCTCCAAACTTACGAGCAATTTTTGTTTTTGGTCCTGTATATCTTGCCATTTTTATTGATTTTTAAGGGATTATGAATTAAGGCATTCCTTCGATAATCTTTAGTCCTTAGTTATATAATTTATTAATAAACCAATACTGAAATTAATCAACCTATTAGCAGGTTTTAGATCAGTATAAAATTAAACTCTTCTTCTCTTTGGTGGTCTGCAACCGTTATGAGCTACAGGTGTAACATCAATTATTTCTGTTACTTCAATACCGTTATTATGAATTGTTCTTATTGCCGACTCTCTTCCGTTACCAGGTCCTTTTACATAAACTTTTACTTTACGTAATCCTGCTTCATAAGCAACTTTAGCGCAATCTTCAGCAGCAGTTTGAGCAGCATAAGGAGTATTCTTTTTAGAACCTCTAAATCCTTGCTTACCTGCACTAGACCAAGATATTACATCACCTTTCTTATTAGTTAAAGAGATGATTATATTGTTAAATGATGCAGTAATGTGGGCTTCCCCAATTGCATCAACAATTACTTTTCGTTTTTTTGAACTTGACTTTGCCATCTTTATTAACTATTATTTAGTTACTTTCTTTTTACCTGCTACAGTTTTTCTTTTTCCTTTACGGGTTCTAGAATTATTCTTAGTTCTTTGCCCTCTTAGAGGAAGACCTAATCTATGTCTAATTCCTCTATAACACCCAATATCCATTAAACGTTTTATGTTTATTTGAATTTCAGATCTTAATTCACCTTCAATTTTTAAATTTCCAGCTTGTTCACGAACCCTTGAGATCTGTTCATCATCCCAATCTTGTACTTTAATACTTTCGTCAACTTTTGCATTAGCTAAAATTTCTTTAGCCTTACTTCTTCCGATTCCAAAGATATAAGTTAATGCTATAACTCCTCTTTTATTCTCTGGTATGTCAATTCCTGCTATTCTTGCCATAATTTATCCTTGTCTTTGTTTAAATCTAGGATTTTTTTTGTTGATTACATATAATCTGCCTTTTCTGCGTACTATAATGCAGTCGGCACTTCTTTTTTTAACTGATGCTCTAACTTTCATCTCAATCTTATCTTTAATATCTATAAGTAATTCTTGCCTTAGTCAAATCATAAGGACTCATTTCTAACTTTACTTTATCTCCTGGTAACAATTTAATATAATGCATTCTCATTTTTCCAGAAATATGAGCGGTTACAATATGACCATTCTCTAATTCTACTCTAAACATTGCATTTGATAATGCTTCGTTTATTTTACCATCTTGTTCTATTGCCGGTTGTTTTGCCATAATTAATAGGATACTTTTCTTTTTGAACCTGCTTTCATCAAACCATCATAATGACGATTTAATAAATGTGCATTTATTTGCTGTAAGGTATCAATTGCAACACCTACCATAATTAATAAGGATGTTCCACCGTAAAACATTGCCCATCCTGGTTGTACTCCTGCTTTAGTAATAATAGCAGGTAAAATTGCCAATAGTGCTAAAAATATTGATCCGGGTAAAGTAACTCGAGATAATATTGTATCTAAAAAATCAGCAGTATCTTTTCCTGGTCTAATTCCAGGTACAAATCCTCCACCTCTTTTTAAATCGTCAGCCATTTTATTTGTAGGAATAGTAATTGCAGTATAAAAATAACTGAAAATTATAATTAAGACAGCAAATAATAAACTATACCAAAATCCAAACATATCTTGAAATGCAACTCCAATGGATTTTATTGTACTATTTTCAGAGGTAGCTAATAATCCTGGCACAAACATTAATGCTTGCGCAAATATAATTGGCATAACTCCAGATGAATTTAATTTTAAAGGAATATATTGTCTAGCTCCTGCTGCGTCTTTTATATTTCCTGCAACAGTTCTTCTAGCATATTGAACTTGAATTTTACGAACTGCTGTAACTAAAAACACACTAGCCAAAATAACCAAGAACCAAATTACTACTTCTATTAAAATCATTATTAAACCACCATTTGATTGATTGATTCTAGATGTTGCTTCTTGCATAAATGATGCAGGGAAACGAGCAATAATACCAATCATAATCAATAATGAAATCCCATTTCCAATTCCTTTATCGGTAATTTTTTCACCTAACCACATAGCAAATACTGTACCTGTAGTTAAAAGTAAAATTGAAGAAAACCAAAATACAGGTCCATGACCTAATAAAAATGCACTTTCAGGTATACCCAAACTAGGTAAACTTACTATATAAGTAGGCGCTTGAATCAATAAAATTCCAATTGTTAACCAACGGGTAATTTGATTTATTTTTTTTCTTCCGCTTTCTCCTTCTTTTTGCAATTTTTGTAAATAAGGAACTGCTATACCCATTAATTGTACCACAATTGAAGCTGATATATATGGCATAATTCCTAATGCCATAACAGAAGCTTTTGCAAATGCTCCTCCAGTGAAGGCATTTAATAAACCTAATAATCCATCTTGGGTTTTATTGGTTAAACCTGATAGCTGAGTTGGATCAATTCCTGGTAAAGGAACTTGAGCCGCCAAACGGTATACAACCATTAATCCTAATGTTATTAGAATTTTATTTCTAAGCTCTTCAATTTTCCAAATATCTTGGATGCTACTAATTAACTTTTTCATTTAAATTAATATGATTTAATTAAATGGTTGCTGCTTCTCCTCCGGCCTTTTCTATTGCTGCTTTTGCTGTAGCAGTATATTTATGAACCGAAACATTTAACTTAGCTTTTAATTCTCCTCTACCTAAAATCTTTATCAAATCGTTTTTACGTGCCAATCTGTTTTCAATTAAAACATCTATATTAACGGTATCTTTTATTTTACCATCATCAACAAGTTGTTGTAATTTATCCAAATTAATACCTTGGTATTCTTTACGATTTATATTGGTAAAACCAAATTTAGGTACTCTTCGTTGTAAAGGCATTTGACCTCCTTCAAAACCAATTTTTCTTGAGTAACCAGAACGTGATTTCTGTCCTTTATGACCTCTTGTAGCTGTCCCTCCTCTTCCAGAACCTTGACCTCTACCAATTCGCTTACCCGTTTTTACTGAACCTTTTGCAGGTTGTAAGTTATTTAATTGCATAACTTTAATATCTTATTTAATTTCTTCTACAGAAATTAGATGATTAACTGTTTTTACCATTCCAAGGATT
>DAOVTC010000025.1 GCA_030633285.1 Flavobacteriaceae bacterium | reverse complement strand
ATTTCTCTCCAAAGTGAAAGTCACCCGATAGAGTTTAGAAAAATTGAATTGATGGAATTGTTTTAATCATACAATGAAACTCAAGAGTATCTCAAGACAGACTTTTTAACACTTCACAAATTGAATTAAAGTTTAAAACCTCATTACTCTGAATTTTTCCTTTTTTAAATAAAATTGAAAGATTTGATATTGTTTTTAATTATTTATATGCACTAAACTATCTCTTTGTTTGTGTCATATTATCTGCAACAACAATTGTATAATTGGCTATAGTTGCCTTTTCTTCAGTGGTCATTTCATCCCATTCTGATCTCAATACTGTAGTTATAGATTTGATAGTTAAATCGGGCTGAATTTTATTTATCCACCAAATAATTCCTTGATTATAATTAGAGTGATAAGAACCATCAAAGTGAAAATAAAAATCACCTTTTTCAAAATATTTTAATGAAAAATGTGCCATTGTAGCATCTTTTGCTGCTTGAGCAGTTTGAATATTTAACATATTAGGCGGAACATGGTCTCCCATTTTGGAAGCCATTTCGGCATAAGCTTTTACTGTTGGATCAAAATATTTTTCTAGATCTGGACCAATCATTGCTCTTGCTTCTGGGCTTAATTTTTTTAAAGCATCCATACCTCCTTTATTAATCATTGAAGCATATCTTCGAGGTATATTTGAAGCAATAAATCGAAGATTATTTTCTTTTGCAAATTCAACTAAAGGCTTATAATCTGTTTTATAATTTCCCCACATTTGAGTCATTTCCGGCATCATTTTCTTTTCAGGATAAAATCCAGCTAAATATTCATTCAATACCAATTGGTTACCATTCTCAAACATTTCAGCTCCAAAAAATAATTTATCCCCCTTAATTTTATGAAAACTTTCGGTCATTTCTATTTGCATCCAGTGAGAAATTGGATTGGTGTGGTATTCGCCAAAAAACACCATATCACTGTTTGACAAATCTTTAATCATTTTATTATAATTTGCAATTTGTCCTTTTTGATTATACAATTGATAGGCAGGTTTATTTTGAGCATTAATAAATTGTACTAAAGCTATTGTTACAAGTAAAACTAATTTCAATTTGTTCATTTTTTTATATTAACTATTTTAATTTATTCCAATTCTTAAATATGAACTTCAAAATTAGCAACTATTGTTAGATTATCAGTAAAATTTTATATTATTATTTACAATTCTTCATAGTTAAAAACATTTTAGAAATGCAATTGTTTATAAATTAAAAAATATTTTACTTCTTTACACATTTTTGTTGTTAGTATAATTAGTTTTGCAATAATCAATAAATTAAGAAATGAAAACATTTGAAGCTTTAAAAATTAACAAACCGCAGCTAAAAGCATTAAATGATCTTGGAATCATAACTCCTACCCCTATACAAATCAAATCTTTACCAAAAATACTTTCTGGAAATGATATTGTAGGTTTAGCTCAAACAGGAACTGGTAAAACATTTGCTTATTTATTACCTATATTAAAACAGTTAAAATTTTCTGACCAAATTCAACCAAGAGTTTTAATCTTGGTACCTACTAGAGAATTGGTTCAGCAAGTTGTTGAAGCTGCTAAAAGTTTAACAACCTATCAAAATGTTAGAATTGAAGGTGTTTATGGGGGAGTAAATATCAATCCGCAACGCCAAATGATAAATGAGGGATTAGATATTTTGGTTGCAACTCCCGGTAGATTATTTGATTTGGCTGTTTCTGGAGTATTGCGATTGTCATCCATACAAAAATTAGTAATTGATGAAGTTGATGAAATGCTATTTATAGGATTTCGTCCGCAATTAATCAATATTTTAGATATTCTTCCGCGAAAGCGACAGAACATATTATTTTCGGCTACTTTAACAGAGGATGTTGAAAAAGTTATTAAAGATTTCTTTAAAACTCCTAAAAAAATTGAAATTGTACCTGTTGGCACTCCTTTAGAAAAAATTATTCAAAAAGGATATGCAGTACCTAATTACAATACTAAAGTTAGTTTTTTAAAAACCTTATTAACTAATGATAATTTTGGAAAGGTTTTGGTTTTTGTTAAAAATAAAAGAATTGCCGATAGACTTTTTGAGCATTTAAAAGAATCGTTTGACCAAGAAATAAATGTAATTCACTCTAATAAATCTCAAAATTTTAGATTTAATGCTATCGAACAAATTCAAGATGGAACACATCGAATTTTAATAGCAACCGATATTGTTTCAAGAGGTATGGATATAAAAGGTGTAACTCATGTTATAAATTTTGATACACCTACATTTCCTGAACAATATATTCACAGAATAGGTAGAACTGGTAGAGCCAGAAAAAATGGTAATGCCATCACACTATTTACAAAAAAAGAAGAAGAATCAATATTAGAAATTGAAATTTTAATGCAAACTGAAATACCTTTATTTCTTCTTCCAAAAGAAATTGAAATATCAAAAATTTTAATGCCAGAAGAAAAAGATAAAATTATTGATAAAGAAATAAATATAAAACATTCAGATTTTCATAAACCTGGACTTTCTTTTCATGAAAAAAGTGAAAAAAATAAAAAAGTAAATTTAGGCGGATCATATAAACGTGAATTGAAAAAAAAATATAAAAAGCCTAAAACTAGACCCCCTAAAATAAAAGGTAAAAAATAATCTCTATGCAAATAAAACTTACCTTTTTATTATTTTTTTTTTCAATTTATTTAAGTAATGCACAATTTTTAAATCCCGATGTACTTAGATCACGTAATGACACTATCGGATTTGCAGGTTCAATTGGATTAGATATTAGTTTGGTTAAGAATACCAGCACTATTTTTGCTTTAGGAAATTCAGTCTATATTCAGTACAGAAAAAATAAACATTTATTATTCTTTATAAACAGTCTTAATATTAAAAAAGTTGATGAAGAATATATCATTAATAAGGGAACGCAACATTTAAGATATAACTACAAAATACATAAACGAATTTCCTGGGAAGTTTTTGCTCAATCTCACTACAATTCCATCTCAAAAATTGATGAGAGAAAATTAATCGGTACCGGTCCGAGATTTACAATTTTAGAAAAGAAAAAAATTGAAACCCATTTAGGAACTTTATTTATGTATGAACATGAAAAAATTGATGAAATAACTGTTGTTTATAATAATGATATCAGATTTAGTGGTTATTTAACCTTTAGATTGTTTCCAACAAAAAATTTTACAGCAGCCAGTACAACGTTTTATCAGCCAAAACTGAACGAGTTGAGTGATTATCGAATTTATAGTCATAATAATACATTAATGTTTAAAGTTATTAAAGGGCTTTCCATTGGAATGACATTTATAGCCACATATGACACCCATCCTGCAAGTGAAATTCCTAAATATCAATACAGGCTTTTAAATGGCTTATCTTACACATTTGATTAATTGGATATTTAAAATTCAAAAGATTAGAAAAAAACAAATTTTTTAATCTATTTCATACCTCTTATTTAAATGAATTAATATCATTATAGTTTACAATATTAAAATGTTAATAACGTTGTATAATCTCATTAGTTTTTTTAAAATAAAACTAGGGAAAATTGTTATTGTTAAAGAAGGAAAACTCTCCAAAAAAATGGAGAGTTTTTTGATTTTAAAAACTACCCAATTTCAATGATTTTTAAGCCCAATAGCAATATAAAAATAATAAATGCGTTGTATAATCTCATTAGTTTTTTTAAAATAAAACTAGGGAAAATTGTTATTGTTAAAGAAGAAAAACTCTCCAGAAAAATGGAGAGTTTTTTGATTTTAAGTACCTGTATTACAATATTTTATACTTATATATAAATCAAAAAATGTAATTCCAATATATTAACAAATACCTAAGAGTAAGATTTATAATGTACAAAATTTTTGATTTTCTTTTTATATCCATTTAACATCTATTCCTAGATCATGTAAATCATGACAAAGATCTTAAGCAATTAATTGAATCAATGTATAAAAAAAGTATTGTAATTTTTTACAATTAAATATGGAGCTATATTGAGCATTCATTTTGAAACATAAATCAAAAATAAAATATTAAAAGTTTTCTTGTTAATGGTTAAAAAATGGATTTTCTAAATAATAAAATATAATAATATTTTTAAAATTTAGTAAAACAGTAAGAAATTTTAATATTTTAGCACTATACTAAGAAATATGAAATACATTAAAAATATAGGGAAATATTTTATGATGTTGGGTCAGGTATTTAGAAAGCCTCAAAAAAGATCCATTTTTTGGGAACATTTATTCAAAGAAATTGAAGAATTAGGTTTAAAATCAATTGGTATTGTTGCTTTTATATCATTTTTTGTTGGTGGTGTTGTAGCGATACAAACAGGTTTAAATGTTGACAATCCATGGATACCAAAATACTTAATAGGTTTTGCGACAAAAAGATCTATTATTTTGGAGTTTGCACCAACCTTCATGTCAATTATTTTGGCAGGAAAAGTTGGCTCATATATCACTTCAAGCATAGGAACAATGAGAGTTACAGAACAAATTGATGCTTTAGAAGTAATGGGAGTGAACGCTTTAAATCACTTAGTTTTACCAAAAGTTATAGCTGCTGTTTTATTTTATCCTTTTATTGTACTATTAGCTATGTTTTTAGGAATATTTGGAGGATGGGTAGCCGGTTATGCTACCGGTTTATTTTCAGCTGATGATTATATTACTGGTATTCAATTAGACTTTAAACCATATTTCATCAGATATTCGTTAACAAAAACCATGGTCTTTGCTTTTATTATAGCTACAGTTCCTTCTTTTTACGGATTTTATGTCAAAGGAGGCTCTCTTGAAGTTGGAAAAGCTAGTACTAAAGCAGTAGTTTGGACAAGTGTAGTAATTATTGTATTGAATTATTTTTTAACTCAAATGTTATTATCATAAATGATAGAAGTCACAAATTTACATAAATCTTTTGGGGGTGACCATATTTTAAAAGGTGTTTCAGCTACTTTTAAAAAAGGTAATACAAGTATGATTATTGGAGCCAGTGGTTCAGGTAAAACTGTATTACTAAAATGTTTACTAGGGTTATTTGAACCAGAAGAAGGTGGTATTTGTTATGATGGAAGGCATTATAATGAAATGACTCTAAAAGAAAAAAGATTACTACGTAAGGAAATAGGTATGGTATTCCAAAGTGGAGCTTTATTTGATTCAGAAACTATTGAAAGCAATATCATGTTTCCACTTAAAATGTTTACAAATCAAAGCTATGAAGAAATGCTTGATAGAGTAAATTTTGTTTTAAACAGAGTACACCTTGAAAATGTTAATAATAAATACCCAGCAGAAATATCTGGAGGTATGCAAAAAAGGGTTGCCATAGCTAGAGCAATTGTTATGAATCCTAAATATTTGTTTTGCGATGAACCTAATTCAGGTCTTGATCCAAGAACTGCAATTGTTATTGATAATTTAATTCAAGAAATAACCGATGAATATCAAATGATTACTATTATCAATTCGCATGATATGAATTCTGTTATGGAAATAGGTGAGAAAATTATCTTTTTAAAAGATGGTTTAAAAACATGGGAAGGCTCTAACAAAACTATATTTAAAACTGATAATAAAGCAGTTACAGATTTTGTTTACTCTTCTGAATTATTTAAAAAAGTAAGGGAAGTTTATAATAAAAGTTAATTATAAAAATGTATTTCTGAAAAATATTCAAATTTATTATTGCAAACTTCTAATTTCAATATTTTTTAATTTCAAACGGGTTTCCATCCATTTTTTAAGCTTTTCTTCTTGTATTTTTCTTTGCTTATTTTTTACTTTAGATTTCCATTTTACAGAAATTACAGGTAAAGTATCTATTTTTTCAAAATTGCTAATATATTCTCGGGCGAAACTAATTTTTTCTAAATCATTATAGTTAATTTTAATTTCTTCTACAACCTGATTAAAAAGTATATCATTATCATAGTACTTTCTTAAATCTTTTTCTAACTCATTTATTCTAATATTTTTTTCTTTAATAGACTCTTCTTTAGAACTTAACATCTTATAATTATTGATATACATCTCTTTTATTTGATCAATATCTTCTCTTATTCCTGAATCATCCTGACTTTGTAAAATAGTTAGTTTAGTATTCTTCAATCCTAATTCTTTCAATTGTAAAACCCAACGTTTTTTATCATTTTCATCATATTTATTTCCAAAAACATATAATTTTATTTCGTTTTCATTGTAATTAATACTTTCTTTTCCATCACCTATAATATTTACTCCTTCATCTTTAATATTTTTAATAAAGTACCCTGCCCTAGTATTAAAATCATTTAAAAGATATAGTTGATAAAACAAATAAATACTAAAAGAAAAAATAACCAATGCAACTACTGAAGCTACTTGAGAAATTCTTTTTCTTTTAGCTGAATTGATATACTTAAGCATTGGGAAACGTAAATATTTTGTAATTGCAAAAGCAGCTAAAGCAATAAAAATAGAGTTTATGGTAAACAAAAACATTGCTCCACCAAAGTAATTGAATTGACCTGTGGC
Source organism: Flavobacteriaceae bacterium (assembly GCA_030633285.1). Next base: position 3,624 of record DAOVTC010000025.1, on the reverse strand, counting down.
CAATCCATAGCCTGCTGTACATAATGGAGGCATTAACGCTGTTGCGATTGCAACACCAGCAACAGTATTAAACTGTGGTCGGGGTCTGCTTATAGCAATTATTAACGCTAAACCACCTGCAATAGCAATTAATACATCTCTTACATCAGGTTTTGTTCTTGCTAAAATTTCAGGTGTAGCTTCTTTAAATATTGGGATGCTAAAAAAAAGGAATGAGGTTAATAAACTTAAACCAACCATTACCCCAAAATTGATCATAGATGATCTTAATGTGTCAATATCATTAATACCTATTGAAAATCCTACACCTAAAATTGGCCCCATTAATGGTGAAATAAGCATGGCACCAATAACAACTGCAGTTGAACTAACATTTAAACCAATAGAGGCAACTAGAATAGAAAACACTAAAATCCATGCGGTATGCCCTTTCATAGAAATACCTTCTTTGATAGTTTGGGCAGTAGCTTCTTTATCAGTTCCTGATTTTATATTTAAAAGCTCTCCTAAAAACTCCTTGGTACTTTGAAAGAAATCATTAAATTCTTTTTGAACTTCTTCTTTATGCTCTTCAATTTTTTGATCTTGTTTTTGGTCCTCTTTTAATTGTTGGGCTTGTTTTTTATCATCAATGTTATCTTCCATCTGTAGGGGATTGTTTATTTACAAAGTAAATCTAATAAAAATTTAAATAGAACTAAATTTTTCTTTTGCTACAGCAGAAATTTGTTTTATTTCTTGCTCATCAGATTTTGGTAAAATCAAAATAGTATCTTTTGTTTCTACAATAATAAAATTACTCAAACCTTGAACTACAACTTTTTTTCCTTTTTGTGTTCTTATAATATTGCCTGTAGAATTGACAAATACCGATTCTGCATTAATTATTGCATTATCACTCTTATCTTTTGGTAACTTTTCAAACAACGAACCCCAAGTACCTAAATCATTCCAACCAAAATCAACTGGTAACACATATACATTCTCTGCTTTTTCCATAACACCATAGTCAATGGAAACATTATCTGCCTTACCATAATTATCCTCAATAAAATCAGCCTCCTTACTCGTATTCCAATAAGAATTACCAGCATTAAAAAGTGTACACATTTCATCTAACCTTTTTTCAAATGATTTGATGATACTTTTCACACTCCAAATAAATATACCTGCATTCCACAGGTAATCGCCTTGTTTTAAAAATTGTTTTGCAGTTTCAAAATTAGGTTTTTCAGTAAAATTTTTTACTTTTTTAATCGCTTTCGCGGAATTTTCAAATTGGATATAACCATATCCTGTATTTGGATTTGAAGGTTTTATTCCCAATGTCATTAAAATATCCTGTTTTTCACAAGCATCAAAAGCTTTTTTAATATTCTTTACAAATTCTTCTTCATTTTCAATAAAATGATCAGATGGAGCAACAATCATTACAGCATCTTTATTCAGGTTTTGAATTTTTAAAGCACTATATAAAATACAAGGTGCTGTGTTTCTCATGGCTGGTTCCAACAAAACCTGATTTTCATTTACTTGAGGTAAATGTTCTAAAACCAAATTTTTATATTTTTTATTGGTAGCGATTAGTATATTTTCTTTTGGAATTAATTTCTCCAACCGAGAAAAAGTATTTTGAATTAATGATTGTCCTGTTCCCAACATATCATGAAATTGCTTTGGGTTTTCTTCTGTGCTCACTGGCCAAAATCTTGAGCCTACCCCACCTGCCATAATTACAGCGTAATAATTTTTATTCATAATTAATTTTAAATTATTTATTCAATCTATTATTTATTTATCAGATCAACCTCTGCATTGGCATGAAATAAATATTTTTTTCCTGTATCCAATTCCATACATTCATGTCTGGTTCTTCGTTTATTTCCTTTTATAAAAATACGATTATTGTGGATAAATTTAGTAGATAATGCCAACTCAAAAATTAAATGTTTTCCGTTTTCTTTATCATGTTTTTTTAATGCCAATGACAAATTAATATCTGAATCTGTACTTGCTTTTGGGTTTTTCATATAATTAGCCAAAACTCCCATAATCTCTCTTGGATAAATATCAGGTTTAAAAAAAGGTAACATCAAATGCTGAAAAGTCATTTTCCATTCTATACCATGAGGTTTTACCCTGCCGTATTTTTTTTGAACAATCAAATGTGCAATTTCATGAACCAAAGTTAATAAAAAACGATAGGAGTTTAAACCATGATTTATTGTAATTTGGTAAGTACCATCAGGCATTTTTCTAAAATCACCATGCTTTGTACTTCTATTATTTACAATTTTTAGATAACAAGGATTTTTTTCAAACAAATCTACTATTTGATCTATAGAATTATCAGGGAGATATTTTGATAAAATGTTTTTGTATTGTTTCAAAAGATTTATTATAAAATCAACCCATACTTTAAGTTTGGGTTGATTTGTATTGTGTTCAACAACTTAAGAATTAATGTTTGTGACCGTGTTCTTTAAAATATTCATTTTCAAAATCATTAACTTTGTCTTGTAGAGATTTAATCAGTTTTAAATCTGTTGATTGCTTTGTTTTCATGGCACAAACAGCAATTTTATGCAGCAATTCAAGCTGTTTCAGATAATTTTTATAGTCTTCTGAATCATCAGATGATTTGACTTTAATACGTTGATGTAAAAAGTACTGACTTACAATTTCTTGTATCTTAATGGCATGTTCTTCCTTGTTCATTACCCAACGAACCAGTTGATTGTAATTTGGTTTTTCTTCTTCTGATAGTTCGTTTATTAAATTCATCGATTTTTCTATGGTGACAATGTGTTCGTTTATTAGTTTAATACGAAGTCCGTCTTCATAAATTCCACAAGGTATCTCGCAATGTAGTAGTCCGTCTACTGTGCTTGAAATGATTTGGCTATCATCGTATATATTCTCTAAAGGAAAACTATTATACGATTGTTGTGCTTGCAGGCTCAAAGCACCTATAAAGCTAAATAGGATTACTCCTACAAAAATTTGAACAGTTTTTTTCATAATTTTTATTGTTTAGTTTAATATTAAATAAGTAATTCAAAAGAAGCATAAGCTTCCTCTATTAGTAATTTTTAATGCAAAGCACTTCGTAATCTTAAAATTATTTTTGAAATAACGGCTTGTACTTTCTTCTACAATCGTAAACAAACCAAATATTTATTGCTAATATCATGATTGACATCGGCATTCTTTCAGGTGCATCTTGTATTGCGTGAAATAAAAATATTCCAATATTTACAGGCAATAAGATAATACTACCTAGAGCTCTATACTTAGGAACAATTAGTAGGATACCCCCGATAATTTGAGAAATTCCTACCATTTCCCATATCCATCCACTTTCTACAAGCGCTCTCATTGTTGCTTTTGCAGCATCAAGCATCTCTGGTTTTGGCATGTATTTTAAATCTATTGGCAATAGTTTATTTAGCCCTGTGTTAGCCAATAAACCTCCAAATAAGATACTTAGTATTAGATTTATTTTTTGTTTCATCTGTTAATTTTTATTGTTTTTAAACGGTCAGATGGAACATTCATTTAATCATCTCCCTGTGCGACAATATTATTAGTCATGAATGTTTCATTGTAATTAATTTAATTGTT
>DAOVTC010000054.1 GCA_030633285.1 Flavobacteriaceae bacterium | reverse complement strand
TTGGTAAGATCGGTACTAATAGAGAATCATTTTTCACTGTTTCACAAGGAATATTTGAAACTAATATTGTAATCAGTTCAAATTTAAAAAAAGAAGTAGAAAAAATATTTTTGAAGGAAATTTTAATTAGCTCTATGGATAAATTGGCTTCAATCACAATCAAATTACCTAAAACTAATTTAGAGCAATCGGGTATATATTATTTTATATTAAAACAATTGGCATGGGCAAATATACCTGTCCAGGAAATTATTTCAACAACTCATGAAATGACACTAGTTGTAAAAGAAAAAAATATTAATCAAACTTTTTCAATATTGATTGATTTGAAGAAAGTTTAAAGTCTTTGCTTGTATTTTTGCTGAAAAAATATGAAATATTGATATAATTTGTAATTTACCTCAATGCCATAATCTATATTTTGATCATAATCAATTAATTGTTCATATAAGTTTGGATTATATCGATTTGGCTGTGTAACTCTTTGATTCCATTCGATAACATATCTATAGTTTTTGAACGCAAGTGTATTATTTGAATAATAACTCATCGGTTTTTGAGTAACCAACCAAGAATCAAATCCTAATTCAATAATTATTAATTCATATTCTAACTCATCATTTACAATTCTAATGGTGTCACTAGTAGTATCTGTTGTTACAGTTTCTTTTGAAACAGTTGTTTTTTGTGAAGTGGTACAACTAAAAATTATAACAAAAAATATGATAATTCCAATTAGATTTTTCATGATTTTAGATTTATATTATACTATTCTTTTAACAAATTTTATACCAATGGCAATAATTCTTTAAATACTTTACCAAAATAATTAATACTATCAGAAGCTGTGAAAGTTTCTTTAGTAAAACTATCTTTAATGGCTATATCAGCAGTTTTTCCATGTAAATAAACTCCTAAAATACTCGCATCTATTGGTGAATAATTTTGAGCGATAAGCCCTGTTATAATCCCGGTTAAAACATCTCCACTTCCTGCAGTTGCTAATGCAGAATTTCCTGTAGTATTAAAATAAATCTGATCTTTATAAGCTATTGCGGTATATGCTCCTTTTAACACTACAATACAATTATATTTTAAAGAGAATTCAAGTAATTTATCTAGCTTATCATAATCATTTTTCCATTTCCCTACTAGACGTTCAAATTCTTTGGGGTGTGGTGTTAATACAGTATCTTTGAGCATCAACGAAAATAATTCATCATGTTTTGATAAAATATTTAGTGCATCAGCATCAATTACCAAAGGTTTTTTATTGTTCTTTAAAAAATTAGCGAAACCAGTATTTGTTTTTAAATGTGTTCCCAAACCAACACCTATACCAATAACATTTGGTTTTGTTTTATAATTAAAATACTGTAAATATTTTTCATCATCAACTTCAACCATTACTTCTGGGTTTGCAGTTTGAACAATTTGATAACCGCATTTAGGTATATAAGCTGAAACCAATCCACTGCCTATTTTTAAAGCAGCTTTTGATGCTAAAACTACTGCTCCAATTTTTCCAAAACTTCCACCAATAATTAAACTATGACCATAAGTACCCTTATGTGAAAATTTAAGTCTAGGTTTATAAATAGATATGATTTGGTTTATGTTAATTATAGAGTGTTTAGTTTTTAAGGTTTCTATAAAATTCAGATTTAAACCAATATCTATTATATGCCAATTTTCACAAAAACTTTGATTTTCAGGTAACAAAAAGGCTAGTTTAGGATTTTGAAAAGTAAGTGTTTGTGTTGATTTAACAACAGAATTTTTATCAGTTACAGATAATTCTGAAAATAAACCTGAAGGAAAATCTATAGAAATAATTTTTGACTCGGACTCATTAATTTTTTGAATAATTTCTTTTACAAATCCTTTAGGAGATCTTGTTAAACCTACACCAAATATAGCATCAATAATAATTTCATGACTCTCAATTATTGGAAATTGATCAACAAAATTTAACTCAATTGGTTGATGATTGATTTGTATTAATCTATCATAATTAATTGCAAAGTCTTTACTTCGTTTTTTACTAAAATTTACAATGTACGTTTTAACTGAGTGATTTGATTGGATTAATTTCCTTGCTATAACCAAACCATCTCCTCCATTATTTCCTATTCCACAAAAAATATGAATTTTTTGAACTTTATCCTTAAGATAATTATCAATCCAATGAAAGCATTTAGTAGCTGCATATTCCATCAAATCTGTTGAAGAAATAGGTTTATTAAGGATAGTTGCTTGATCTGCTTGATAAATCTGTTTTGCCGAAAGTATTTTCATATCCCAAAATCTTTAAATAAAGTTAATTAAAAATAAGAGATATTACAAATTCAAATAAAAATAAAGTTTTTAATTTAAGATTAGTTATTATAGACACCCATATTTGCATATTTATCCATACGCTTTTCAATCAATTTTTTAATTGGTAATTTTTTTAATTCTGTGTAAGTTTTTTTTATAGCCAATTCAACTGATTTATAAGTTTTTTCTCTATCAGAATGTGCTCCTCCAAATGGTTCCTTTATAATTCCATCAATCAATTTCAATTTAATCATATCTTTTGATGTAAGTTTTAAAGCTTCTGCAGCTACTTCTTTGTATTCCCAACTACGCCATAAAATTGATGAACAAGATTCAGGTGATATTACAGTATACCAGGTATTTTCTAACATAAAAACCTTATCTCCAACACCAATACCTAAAGCTCCACCTGAAGCACCTTCACCAATTATAACAGTTATAATTGGGGTTTTTAGCTTAGTCATTTCAAAAATATTACGAGCAATAGCCTCACCTTGTCCTCTTTCTTCTGCTTCTAATCCTGGATATGCACCTGGTGTATCAATTAAAGCTAAAACAGGAATCCCAAATTTTTCTGCCATTTTCATCAATCTTAAAGCTTTCCTATATCCTTCAGGATTAGCCATTCCAAAATTTCGGTATTGACGAGTTTTAGTGTTATACCCTTTTTGCTGACCTATAAACATATATGATTGATCTCCAATTTTTCCTAAACCACCTATCATTGCTTTATCATCTCTAACATTTCTATCACCATGTAATTCCATAAATGTACCTTTGGTAAGTGCATTTATAAAATCTAAAGTATATGGTCTTGAAGGGTGCCTAGACAACTGAACTCTTTGCCAAGCAGTAAGGTTTTTAAAAATTTCTTTTCTAGTACTTTCTAGTTTTATTTCTATTTTTTTACATGTTTCGCTTACATCAACATCACTTTCTTTACCAATTAATAAACATTTTTGTAGTTGTTCTTCTAACTCTTTTAAAGGTAATTCAAAATCTAAATATTCCATTTTTATTTGAGTTGTATTCATTATTCAAAAATACAATACTTTTAGTTTTGTATTTTGGGTTAAGTTAAGTTTACAAATATATAAACTTTGACTAATTTACTTTTTAAATCTTAATTTAAATAAATTATTTTTAATAAAAGCATTCAATAATACACTAAAAAATATTAATACAGCACCAATATAGAATTGATAACTCATTTTTTCTTTATCACCAAATATTATAACAGCTAAAATAATACCGTAAACTGGTTCTAAGTTATTAGTCAAAACCATAGTAAAAGCACTCATTTTTTTTAACAAGTCAGTTGCTACCACAAAAGGATATGCAGTACATATTGTAGCCAATATAATTATAAATATCCAATCAAATTTAGATAATTCAAAAAAAGAAACTTTAAAAGACCCTCTAATGAATAATACTATGGTAACAAATAAAAATGCAAAAAACAATTCATAAAATGCAATTTTACTGGCTCTATAGTTTTTAACCAATTTACTATTGTAAATTGAGAAAACTGCTAGTAGAAACGCAGAAATCAATGCATAAATAATTCCTTTTGTATATACTTTTTCAACATTAAATATTATTACAAATCCAATAATGGTAATAACTGCTAAAATAAGTTCAAATAAAGAAATCTTTTTATTACCGAATAATGGTTGTAGTAATACTACAAAAAAAGCACTTGACGACATACTAATTAGTGTAGTTGAAATTGTTGAAATTTTGATTGCATGAAAAAAAGTTATCCAATGAATTGCTATAAGAACTCCACCAAGAAAAAATTTTATTAAATCCCCCGGTTTTTCATCAAAAGATGTTTTTTTAACTTTTAAAAATACAAATAACGTTACTGAAGCAATTAAAACACGAAACCAAACAAGAGACATGGCATCAATACTTATCAATGCAGCAAGTATTGCCGTAAACCCCCAAATAAAAACAATAAAATGAAGATGTAATTGATTTTTTAATTTATCATTTAGCATGTTGTCTGTACAAAAATAAAGCTAAGGTTCCAAAAATTATATTAGGCACCCAAACCATAATAAAAGGCGATGATTCAGCAGTTGAGCCCAATACTTCAGAAACTTTCATAAAAAAAACATAAATAAACATCAAGCTTATTCCTGCTGCCAAATTTACACCTATACCACCTCTTCTTTTCTTGGAAGCTAAAGTAACTGCTATGAGTGTTAATACAAAAGATGATATTGGCAAACTTGTACGTTTATATAATTCAACTTTATAACTATTGAGATTTTTTACACCTCTATCTTGTGATTCTTTTATATGTGTTGATAAATCTATTGATGACATTTCTTTAGCTAAATAGTCAACATACAATAGGTCTTTAGGCTGAAAATTAAAGACCGTGTCTAAATAAGTTCCTGAATCTATACTGTCATTTTTAGTATATATATATCTTTTTTCAAAATTACTTATTCTATAAGTACTATCTTTTTTAATCCATTTAATAGTTTGGCCTTTTAATCTATATTTCAGCTTATTTCCTTCAAAATGGTCATAACGAAAATTATACCCATTATTAGACTTAAAATTAAAACTACCAAAATATACATATTCATTATCACTTAATTGTAAATTGACTTTTGAAACAGAACGTTTTGTCTTTTTTTTATTTGCAGATCGTAAATAGGTTTCTTGAAATTTTTCAAACTCCTTATTAGATTTTGGTACAATAAAATGATTTGAATACAAGGAAAATAAAGCAATTATAGAAGCACCAATAATATATGGTCTTAAAAATCTTTTAAAAGAAATACCTGAACTGTTAATAGCAATTATTTCGGTATTATTTGACATTTTAGAGGTAAACATAATTACCGATATAAATAAAGCCAAAGGCATAAAAGTATTGCCATAGTTTATGGTAAAATTTACATAATAATCTCTTACAATTTCATTTAAAGTCAGATCATCCGCTTTTAAAAACTTACCAACTTTTTCAGAAATATCTATTGCAATTGCAATTGGAATCAATATCAATAAAGTAAAGATAAAAGAAGTGAAATATTTTTTTAATATGTATTTATCAAGAATTTTCATCCCATCCTAAATATTTCCCATAAGGAAAACTTTCTATAATTTTAATTATTCTTACAATCGCTTATCCATTTGTTTTACCATTTTATTTTTCCACTGGGTAAAATCTCCTGCTAATATATGCTTTCTTGCTTCACGAACCAACCACAAATAAAATCCTAAATTATGAATTGTTGCAATTTGCTTTCCTAAATATTCTTTAGCAGCAAATAAATGCCTTAAATAAGCTTTTGAATAGTACGTATCAACGTAAGTAATTGCCATTTCATCTATAGGAGAAAAATCGTCTTCCCATTTTTTATTTTTAATATTTATAGTACCGTGAGCAGTAAATAACATACCGTTTCTTGCATTGCGAGTTGGTAAAACACAATCAAACATATCAACACCTAAAGCGATATTTTCTAAAATATTTATTGGTGTTCCAACACCCATTAAATATCTTGGTTTATCTTTTGGAAGTATATCACATACCAACTGTGTCATTTCATACATTTCATCGGCAGGTTCACCAACCGACAGTCCGCCAATGGCATTTCCTTCAGCTCCTGCATTTGCAATATATTCTGCTGACTGTTTACGCAAATCTTTATATGTACTTCCCTGTACTATTGGAAAAAAGGTTTGTTTGTAGTCGTATTTTTCTGGATTATTTTCCAACCAATTTATACACCTGTCTAACCATCTATGAGTCATATGCATAGAATTTTTAGCATAATTATAATCACATGGATATGGTGTACATTCATCAAAAGCCATGATAATATCAGCTCCTATACTTCTTTGAATTTCCATTGAAAATTCTGGAGAAAAGAAATGTGAAGAACCATCAATATGTGATCTAAAGTTAACGCCTTCTTCCTTAATTTTTCTACTATCTGATAAAGAATAAACTTGATATCCGCCAGAATCTGTTAAAATTGGTCTATCCCAATTAATGAATTTATGTATCCCTCCTGCTTTTTCCAAAATATCTGTTTTCGGACGTAGATACAAATGATAAGTATTTCCAAGAATTATATCTGCATTGATATCATTTTTCAATTCTGTTTGATGCACTCCTTTTACAGATGCAACAGTTCCTACCGGCATAAAAATGGGTGTTTGAATTTTGCCGTGATCGGTTGTTATTTCTGCAGCTCTGGCTTGGCTGGCTTGATCTATTCCTTTTATTTTGAAAATCATATTTCTTACTTTATGTGTAAAAATGATAAGAATCCCACTTTCGTGAGAATGACATTTTAAACATTAAATCTAAAGTTCATCATATCACCATCTTGCACAATATATTCTTTACCTTCTACGGCTAATTTTCCTGCTTCTTTAACTTTTGCTTCACTACCATAATGAATAAAATCTTCGTATTTAATTACTTCCGCACGAATAAATCCTTTTTCAAAATCTGTATGAATTACTCCTGCAGCTTGTGGTGCATTATCTCCAACATAAATAGTCCATGCTCTTACTTCTTTTACTCCAGCAGTAAAATAGGTTTGTAAATTTAATAATTTGTATGCTGCCCTTATCAATTTAGAAGCACCTGGCTCATCCAAACCTATATCT
>DAOVTC010000023.1 GCA_030633285.1 Flavobacteriaceae bacterium | reverse complement strand
TTTCCGGTGCAACATTGGAAATAGGACGAGTTTTGGTTGCCAAATTTACCGCATACTCAACAACATTATCAGCTATTGGTATTCGACGAATAACATGTTGATATTCAATAATTTCTTTGGGAGATAATATTGGATTTACAGGAATATTCTCGTCATTTGTTGTTTTCTTTGCTATAATTACTTCTTCTTTAAATGAAGGATAGTCTAAATAAATCGAAAACATAAACCTATCTAATTGAGCTTCGGGCAAGGGATATGTTCCCTCTTGTTCAATTGGATTTTGTGTAGCCAAAACAAAAAATGGTAAATCCAATTTGTAGGTATATCCTGCAATAGTTACCGACCTTTCTTGCATAGCCTCTAACAAAGCGGCCTGAGTTTTAGGTGGTGTTCGATTAATTTCATCAGCTAAAACTATATTTGAAAAAATTGCGCCTTTAATAAATTTGAAATGCCTATTTTCATCTAAAATTTCACTTCCTAAAATATCGGAAGGCATCAAATCGGGTGTAAATTGAATACGTTTAAAATCTAGTCCTAAAGCTTCGGCAACTGTGTGAACTAACAAGGTTTTGGCTAAACCCGGAACACCTATTAATAAGGAATGCCCCCCACACAGTATTGAAATTAATACATGATCAATAGCATCATCTTGACCTACAATTACTTTTGAAATTTCTTCTTTTAGTAATTTATAATTCTGGACTAATTTGTTAATTGTGGTTACATCAGACATTTTAACTATTTTTTAGTCCAATTCTCTTTAAAAGAGCAATCTAAAAATCTATTATTAATTTTAATATATGTATCTTCAATATTTTTCTTTGCCCATTTTTCAATAGTTTCAGTTTTCTTTTTCTGCAAAGCTAAATTTTGAATTTTTACATAATCAATCGAAATATCAGCTGTATGCGCTTCGGTTTTACTTTTTAAAAGAATTATTTTATACATTTTTTTCCCTTCTCGTGTTTCTTCATAAAAAACATTGCTAATTTCTCCTTCTTTTAAATTACTCACTTTGGCATATAATTCAGGATCCATACGTGTCAAGTCAAAATGTGAATCACCTGAAAGGGAATTTACTAAGGCTCCTTTACTTAATCTCGTGCTTTTATCATTGGAATACTTTAAAACTGCATCTTCAAAATTAATTTTAAGTTTCAAAATATCTTCACGAATTTTTGTCAATGAATCTTCAACTTTAACCAAAACATCATCATCAACTTTTGGCTGCATTAATATATGTCTCACATCTCTTTCTTTACCCTTTATTTTTTCAACAATTACGATATGATAACCAAAATCTGATTTAAACGGTTCCGATATTTCTCCTTCTTCTAAACTAAAAGCGGCTTCTTTAAATTCTTTTACAAATGGACTATTTCTTTCAATAGTGTAAAAACCGCTATTTTGGGTAACACCTGGATCATCTGAATACAAAATGGCTTTCATTTTAAAATTAGCTCCGTCTTCTGCTACTTCTTTTTTTATCTCTTTTAACCTATTAATTATCCTTTGAGTTTCTTCTTTTGATGGTATTACATCAATAACTATTTGAGATAATTCAATTTCAGCACCTATTTCAGGTAAATTATTTTCTTCAATCAAGCTGTTGTAATATCTTTTAACTTCTTCTGGAGTAATATCAATATCTGAAGTTAATTTTTGTTGCATTCTAGAAATCAACAATCCTTCTTTTTCTACCCTGTATAATTCATCTTTAAGTCCCTTTCGTTTGTCAAAACCGTATAACTCTAGCATCTTTTCTTCAGAACCAAGTTGCTGAATAAAATAATCCATTTTTCTTTGCACATTTGAATTAATTTCAGCTTCACTAACAATTACACTATCAATTACAGCATGGTGGGCTAAAAGTTTTCTATTCATAATTTGCTCTAACATCTCACAATCAGATATTTCAATTTTTCCCCCACTTTGTTGAATTAATTCTTGCTTAAAAGCAGCAATTTCTGAATCTAGCACTATATTTTTACCAACAACCGTTGCTACACCATCAACTTTCACCTTTGTTTGTGCAAAAGATTGAAACCCTAAGCAAATAATTGTCAATAATATTATTCTTTTAATCATATTAGTATTGTTCAAATTGTTTTTTATTAATAGCATCTTTCACTAATGTTTGTTCAATTTTTTTTAATAATTCTAATTTACGCTTATGTAAAATCATTTGTTTTATTGTAGAAACTACATAACTTTTTGGAGCTATTTGATTACGATATAAAACATCATTTACAACCACCAAATATACTCCTAAAGAATCTTCTTTTTGGATAAATTTATTTTTTTTTAATACACCTTTATCTTTTAATATTGGAAGCTTTTTCAACACGGCATTATAACTAATCCAAATACTATCATTAAAATTGAATGAATTGAACTCTAATTCTTTATCTATCAAAATTTTAATATCTTCTTCATCAGATGACTTAAAAAGCTTTATCACTTCCTTTTCATTTTTAAGATCCTTATTAAAATGAATATATCTTAATTGAATTAAATCTTCATTTAGCTTATATATATTTTTATTCGCTTGATAATATTCATCAATATTATTTTCAGTTATTACGGTATCTAAATCTTGCTGTAAAACTGCTTTTTTATACTTATCAATCAAAAGGTCTTTTTTATATTTAGTTACTAAATTTTTAATTTCATCATTCTTATCCTCAATATTTATTTTGGCTTTCTGTAAAAGTAATTGTTCTATAGCCCAAGAATTGATAAAACTATTCCGAAATAAAATGCTATCTTCTTTTGACAAATTATCTGGGGAAATTTTAGCAATATCATTTTCATATAAAAATGAGTCATAAACTCTTGCAATAGCATTTATTTTTTCATTTTGCTCTTTACAAGAAAAAAATCCAATAATAAGAATAATATAAACAAAAATATATTTCATCATAAATCAGGGTATTGTGATTTTAATTTTTTTAAAGCCTTTTTATTCAATCTAATTTTATACTTTTTTCGAAGATCTTCAACCCATTTCTCTTCTAAATAAATTTGATAATCGTTAATAACTTCACCTCTGGTTTCGTCAATTTTTTTACTTGAAGGAAGAATGATCTTATCTGTTTTTACAATAATATATTGATTGCTTTTTTCAATATATATTTTTGATACGCCAATTTTCATTTCATAATTTTTAGGTAATTTACTATTACCTTCTTCTAATTTACCACTACTAAAAAGCACGTGAATAGTAGCACCTTCATTGACAAAAATTTTAATTTCATCAATTGTTTTATTTTCTTCAAGATATAGTTTAACTAATTTTGCTTTTTCAAGTGACGTACAACTTGCAATGGATAACTCGGCACGTTTTTTCCATGTATATTTACTTTTATTAGCTTCAAAATATTTGAGTAAACCTATAGTGTCTTTTTCTGATTTTTCCCAAATATTTTTTTGAAGTAATTCAAAAAGTAGCAAACCATCTTTATACTCTTGATAAATAATCGCAAATTCCTTATTGGTTTCTTCTAAATGACTTTTAAAATAATTAATAATTCTTTCATTTTTAAAATCATCATATAATTCACCTATATTTTTATTTTTATTTTCCAGTGAGAAATTATAAAAGTCATTAGAGGTAAAAGTTTTATTTTCTATGATTAATAAAATTTTAGATGATTTCATTTTATCAATATCTGCAACATAAAAATCAGACAAAATTTCTAAATATTCAATTATATTATACTGTTTTTCAATTTCATTTGCTAATGATTTTTCTACATATTTTGATCTATTCCCATTCTTGATTTTATTTTCAATGTAATCATGTGAATCTTCAAAAGTTTTAATAGGATATTTTTTTAGTAATTTTAAAATATGCCAGCCATAAGTAGTTTTAAAAGGCTCAGAAAAATCACCCTCATTTTGTAAACTAAAAGCTACTTCTTCAAATGGTTTAATCATTTTTCCTGTCCCAAATTTTGGTAATATTCCTCCTTTCTTAGCTGAACTAATATCATCTGAATGTTGTATAGCAATTGTTTTAAAATCTCCTCCTTGCTCCAATTTATTATAAATATCAAAAATTTTGTTTTTGGAATCAATAGAATCTTCAGGATTAAGTTTTACCATAATATGTGCAACTTGCACTTCTCCAACAGAGTTTCTTTTATCATTTACTTTTACAATGTGATATCCAAATTGGGTTCGAAATGGTTGAGAAACATCTCCTGTTTTTGTATTAAAAGCAGCATTTTCAAAGGCATAAACCATTGAAAAAGCAGAAAAATAACCTAGATTCCCTCCGTTTTGTTTTGCTGATGGATCTTCAGAATATTGCTTAGCTACTTGTTCAAAAGGAATTCCATTAAGAGCTTTATTTCGTGCTTCAATAATTTTTTGATAAGCTAAAAGTGTATCCTTTGGTTTTGCATCAGGACTTAGCCTTACTAAAATATGACTAGCATTTACTTCATAATTCATTCTGTCATAAGCTTCTTTAATCAAAAGTTCAACAGCCTCCTGATCTTGTAGATAAGGAGAAACTAATTGTTCACGATACTGTTCTAATTCATTTATATAACTTGAAGCTGTATCTAATTGAAGATCATATGCTTGTTTTAATTTTAATTTAAAATCTACAAAAAGATTGAAATAATCATCAAAACTTTTATGTTCATTTTCAATAACAATATCTTTATTTTTTTGGTAAACTCTTATAAACTCAGAAGTATAAACCTTTTCATCATCAATACTAAAAAGTACGTTATCATTTTTTTGTGCTTTTACTATTACTACAAACAATAAGGCAGTAAATACAATAAGTTTTTTAAACATTTTTTAATTTTCAGTTTTTATATTTAAAAAAGTCAAAAATATTTTATTTATATCAATTTATCTGTTAAATAAATCACAAAGAAATTACATCCTTAACTTTAGAAACTTCTTTGTATTTTGCTATAATTTCATCAGGTGATTTCATATTTACCAATATCGTCAAACTTGTATACTTACCTGTTTTTGAAGGTTTTGAATCAATTACAGCACCTAAATTGTTAAAAATATTTTCAATCTCTATAAATTTTTTATTATCAGATGAAATTATAAATTTAAACACATATTTAGTAGGAAATTTAGTCGTTTCCTCTAAACTTTTTTTTAATTTTTTATAAAACTCTGACTCTTTACTCATTTAAAATAAATTAGATTTTAAGTTTACAAATTTACAAATATTATTTTCTTATTTTTGAATTTAAAATTTAAACAATTTCATGCAACAAAAAATTGTAATTACCGGAGGACCTGGAACTGGAAAATCTACTGTATTAGAGGAATTAATTCGTTTAAAGTATTTTTGTATGCCTGAAATTTCAAGGAATATTATTTTAAACGCAAGAAAAAATGGTATTGAGCAATTATTTTTAAAAAAACCATTATTATTTAGTCAATTACTACTTGAAGGAAGGGTAAGTCAATTTATAAAAGCCGATAAAAACGATGCTGAAATTGTATTTTTTGATAGAGGTATTCCAGATGTTCATGGTTATATGAATTATTTAGGTGTAGATTACCCTAGTACATATATCAAAGCAAGTAATAAAAACCGTTATTCATCAATATTTTTAATGCCACCATGGCAAAAAATTTATATAACTGATAACGAAAGATATGAAAGCTTTGAACAATCACTTGCTATACATAATCATTTAAAAAAAACATACTTAGAATTAGATTATAATATTATTGAAGTTCCTACAGGAACAGTTGAAAAAAGAGTTCAGTTTATTTTAAAATCCATATAAAACTAAAATGAATTCGGCCTTAATTCTTTTACAAAAATATTGGAAACATCAGTCATTTCGTAGCCCTCAAGAACAAATAATCAATGCTGTGGTTAATAATCAAAATGTACTTGCTCTTTTGCCTACAGGTGCAGGAAAATCACTTTGTTTTCAAATTCCTGCATTATTAAAAGATGGTATTTGTATTGTTATTTCTCCGCTAATTGCTTTGATGGAAGATCAAGTAAACAGTTTACAAAAAAAAGGGATTAAAGCTATAGCTTTGAATTCAAAATATAATAAAAAAGAAACTATACAGGCTTTTGATAATCTGCGTTTTGGAAATTATAAATTTTTATATTTATCTCCAGAAAAATTACAATCAGAATATATACTTGAAAAAATTAGTCAACTCAAAATAAATTTAATCGCTGTTGATGAAGCCCATTGTATTTCTGAATGGGGACATGATTTCAGACCGGCATATTTAAAAATTTCTATTTTAAAAAATATCCTTCCTAAAACAAATATAATTGCTTTAACTGCATCAGCAACTCCTAAAGTGATGGAAGATATTGTAAATAATTTACTATTAGAAGATGAAGATGTACAAATTTTTAAAAAATCGTTTTTTAGAGATAATTTAGCTTTTAAGCTTATTAAAACTGAAAATGTTTTAGAAAATTTAAAACAAATCCTTTTAAAAATAAATGAGCCTGTAATAATTTACACCAATACTCGAAAAAACTGTATAAACATTTCAAACTATTTAAATAACAATAACTTCAAGAGTAACTACTATCACGGAGGTTTACAAAATAACGAAAAATTAGCCTCACTTAACAATTGGATCAATGAAATTAATCCAATTATGGTAGCTACAAATGCTTTTGGTATGGGAATTGACAAATCTAATGTAAGGGCTGTTATTCACACAAATATACCAAATAGCATTGAAAATTATATGCAAGAAGTTGGTAGAGCTGGGCGAGATGGTAAAAAATCAATTGCTTACTTGATTTTTAATGAAAGTTCAATTTATGAATTTAAAAACTTTTTGAATAAGGGAATTGCAAACACTCAATTTTGTAAAGAAGTTTATACCAAAATCAATCAATTTTATCAAATTAGTCCAAGTGAATTTTCTGAGACCATTCATGCCTTTAATTTACAAGATTTTTGTTCAACCTATAATTTACCAATTTTAAAAACATTCAATGCATTTAATATTTTTGAAAATGAAAATATTATTGAAATACAACAAAATATCAATAAAAAGTCAACTTTAAAAACTATTGTTTCAAGCTCATATTTGTTTGAATATGAAAAAAGAAATCCGAATTTAAATGCAATCCTAAAAGTAATTTTAAGAAATTATGGTGGTACTTTTGAGCAATTTATTCCGATAAGTGAAACCCTTGTTGCAAAAAAACTAAATACTTCTAAACCGCAAATAATCAAACTATTATCTCAATTAAATTTAGACAAAATAATTATTTATAAAAAAGCTGATACCAATTCTCAATTAAAATTCTTAGTACCTCGAGAAGATCATTTTGTTATAAATAGAATTTCTAAAAACATTGAAAGTAGAAACAAAACAAAAATTAATAAAGCAGATGCTATAATAAAATATGTAGCAAATGATAAAATTTGTCGTAACGTGCTATTACTTCAGTATTTTGGAGAAGAAAATATAGAAAAGTGCCATATTTGCGATGTTTGTATTTCTCAAAAAACTAATCATCAAAAAGTAGATTTTAAAGAAATTTCAAATAAAATTCTCATTTTATTTGACACGGCCAATCAATTGAATTCAGACGATATAGTTTACCAATTGACTTACGATAAAAAATATATTGTAAAAACTTTACAATTATTGGTTGAAAAAAATACTTTACAATTAACTTCGCAAAACAAATTTGAAAAGGTCAAATCATGAACAAGTTGCGAATAATTTTTATGGGTACTCCAGATTTTGCTGTAGCATCATTACAAGCACTTATTGAGGCAAATTATGATATTGTTGGAGTAATCACTGCACCAGATAAACCTGCAGGGCGTGGAAGAAAATTAAAACAATCTGCAGTGAAGGAATTTGCTTTACAGAAAAACTTAAATATTTTACAACCAACTAATTTAAAAAATCTAGAATTTTTAAAATCACTAAACACGTTACGAGCTGATTTACAAATTGTTGTAGCCTTTAGAATGCTTCCAAAAGAAGTTTGGACTATGCCAAAATTGGGCACTTTTAATTTACATGCCTCACTCCTACCAGAATATAGAGGAGCAGCACCAATAAATTGGGCTATTATAAATGGGGAAACAAAAACTGGTGTAACAACTTTTTTTATCAATGAAAAAATTGATACTGGAGCTTTATTATTACAAGAAGAAGTTGATATACCTACAACTTCTACCGCTGGCGAATTACATGATGTTTTAATGACAACAGGAAGTAAATTAATTGTAAAAACTGTTGAACTTATTCAAAATGAAAATTATCAAACCATAAAACAATCTAGTCTAGAAACAAAACCAGCTCCAAAATTAAATAAAGAGAATTGCAAAATTGATTGGACTGATTCTTTAAATAACATCTACAATAAAATTAGAGGGCTTTGTCCTTATCCCAGTGCTTGGACAACCTTAATTAACAATAGTGATGAAATTGAAGTCAAAATTTATAAAACAGAAAAAATTAAAGAAGAGCATACCTTAAAATCAGGAAAAATAATTTTTACAAAAAAGGAAATTAAAGTTGCGGTTAAAAATGGTTACATTAATATATTAGAGATTAAAATTGCTGGAAAACGTAAAATGGACACAAAAAGTTTACTGAACGGATTTACTTTTAATGAAAATTCTAAAATGCTGTAAGCCTTATAATTTATGGAATAAAGTAAAAATATTCTGAGTTTATCAACAATTTTATATGAATTATTAACAATATAGTAACTTTCAAAGCTAAAAACTTGTGTAAAGCCTTATAAAATCTATATTTGTTAAGCTATTGAAAGGCAAAATTAATATTTAACCAATTTTTAAAAAAATTTAAATTATGAACAAATCAGATTTAATTGAAGCAATGGCTGCAGATGCAGGAATTTCAAAAGCTGCAGCAGGAAAAGCTTTAGATTCAATGATGGCTAATGTAAAAGGTACACTTAAAAAAGGAGGTAAACTTTCTTTAGTAGGATTTGGCTCTTTTTCAGTTGCTAAAAGAGCAGCAAGAGATGGTAGAAATCCTCAAACGGGAGCTACTATTAAAATTCCAGCAAGAAATGTTGTGAAGTTTAAACCAGGATCTGAATTAAAAGCTTCTGTAAATTAATTGGTAATAAACTGATTATCAAAATAAAAAAACTCTCTTTAAATTAAAGAGAGTTTTTTTATTAATTTATTTTTTGTACATTTATTCCAATATAAATTAAAACAATGCTCACAAAAAAACCAGCAAAAGGAAAACTTTTAATTGCTGAACCATCAATTCTATGTGATAGTTCGTTTAATCGTACAGTTATTTTATTATCTGAGCATAGTGATAAAGGCTCTGTCGGTTTTATATTCAACAAACCTTCACCATATAAAATCAAAGATTTGTTACCTGAAATTGATTCATCATTAAAAATTTATTATGGTGGACCTGTTTCAGAGAGTAACTTATATTTTGTACATAAAGTTCCAGAATTAATACCCGACAGTATTGAAATTGCAAATGGAATTTTTTGGGGTGGTGATTTCCTTGCTGTTGAGGAACTTTTAAAAGATAATATTTTATCAAAACACGATATACGATTTTTCTTAGGCTATTCTGGCTGGAGTGAAAAACAATTAGAAGATGAATTATCTATTACTTCTTGGTTAGTCATTGAAAATAAGTTTAAAAACTTATTCAAAGTCGGTCATAATAATTTTTGGAAAAACGAATTGATAAAGTTCGGTGGTGTTTACAGAATTTGGGCTAATGCGCCTGAAAATCCAAGTTTAAATTAATAATTACACTTTTATATAGCATATTTCTTAAAAATATTAATTAACCTTTCTGTTTTTTCAGTTGAATATTCTTTTTTTCGATACTTAGTTATTGATTGAATATTTATGATAGAATTAGTTATAAAAACTTCATCAGCTTTAAGTAATTCAAACGGTGAAATAGCAGTTTCTTGAATACAATAATTGCTATTTTTATTTATTATCTCAATTACTTTTTTTCTTATTATACCATTAACACAACCTTCAGTTAAGGCTGGCGTATAAATGTCGTCACCTTCAATTAAAAAAATATTTGCATTTATAGCTTCAACAATATTTTTTTTCTCATTTATTAAAATGCAATTTTGATAATTGAACTCTGCTGCAAAAATACTTGCAACTACATTTATCATTCTATTGTTGGTTTTAATATTTGAAAGAATACCTGAATATACCGGAAAATCTTTATACAATTCAATTTTATAAGAATCAAAATGAACAAATAACAAATTTTCTACTTCTATTAAATACTCAACATCTTTAGAATTAGGCAAATATAGTCCTCCATTTTTTCTGAATATTGTAACACGAATTCTAGCTCTATCTTCAAGTTTGTTTTCACTTAAAACCTTCAGAATTTCATCTTCATAAAATTTTAAAGTAAAATTCATAGGAATTTTCATACGCAACATTCTCATTGAAGACATTAATCTAAAATAATGCTCTTCAATAAAGTGTATTTTATCATT
>DAOVTC010000071.1 GCA_030633285.1 Flavobacteriaceae bacterium | reverse complement strand
TGCAAAATAAACTTTAGATTTAGCTGATAAATAAGTAGCCATTAATAAATTATCGCAAATACCGTTTGCCATTTTTGATAATGTATTAGCTGTAGCCGGTGCAATAAGCATTATATCTGCCCAAAGACCAAGATCAACATGGCTATTCCATTGTTCATTTTCATCTTCTTTATCATAAAAAGCAGAATAAACGGGATTTTTAGAAAGGGTTGATAGAGTTAGTGGAGTAACAAAATCTTTTGAGGCAGGAGTCATTACAACTTGCACATTGGCTCCTGCTTTAATAAAAAGTCTAACTAAATATGTTGTTTTATAAGCAGCTATACCGGCTGTTACACCTATAAGTATATTTTTACCACTTAATACAGACATGTTTAATGTATATTATAAATTATTATCGCTTTCTTCAGGAGTTCTATGATATATTTTACCGTCTAACCATTCTTGAACAGCTATTGCAGTAGGCTTAGGTAAGCGTTCATAAAAACGAGAAACTTCAATTTGTTCCTTATTTTCAAAAACTTCTTCTAAACTATCATTAAAAGTTGCAAACTCTTCTAGTTTATCAACCAATTCACTTTTTAAATCTTCACTTATTTGAGAAGCTCTTTTTGACATAATTGTAATAGCCTTATAAATATTTTGAGTTGGCTCTTCAATTTTTGTCTTATCAAAAGTAATTGTTGTTATTGGAGCTTCCGTATTTTTATAATCCTTCATATTAATTATTATTTTGTGATATTGTTGAAATTTCTTCTTTATATTTTACTATTTCTTTATCAATTTGCTTCATCATATTATCCAATTCTTTCATCTTTTTTGATTCAGGGAAAGATTTTTGAAATTTAGAATATGCAATTTTAGTATTAAGTAATCTATCTTCTTTTTTATTCAAAACACTATTCATACCCAATTCATAACTTGATTTAAACTTTAAGTACAATGCATCCTCTTTAAAAATTGAACCTATATGTTCTTCATTAAAAGTGTCAAATGCAGTTATAGCTGCATTATAATATCCAGTATGATAATATTGTTTTGCTACTTCAAAATCTTTCTTTTCTAATCTGGTTATTAATTCTGAATAATATTTATTCGCTTCAATAATTAATTTAGAATTAGGATATGTTTCTATGTAATTTTGAAATGCATTTAGAGCTTTTTGAGTATCCTGTTGATCAATACTATATTTTGGTGACGATAAAAAATAACTTTTAGCGCCTAAAAATGCCGCCTCTTCAACTTTTGAACTTTCAGGATAGTTTGCTATAAATTTTGAATAATAATAGGAAGCCAATGAATAATCCTCTTCATGATAATACGAATCCGCTGTCATATATTGAATACGTTCCATTTGAGGTTTTCCAGCATATGGACCAACTAATTTTTCAAAAAGTGGCAAAGCTTTTTTATAATCCTCTTTTTCATATAGTTCAACAGCCATTTTATAACGATCAACATTCAATCCTTTATTTAATACCTTTTGGTATTCACCACAAGAACCAAATAATACAATTATTAAAAATGTATATATTAAATTTTTCATTTTTTGCATTTGGCAAAATTAATGTTTTATAATGTATTATTAAAAATTATTTTCCCAAATCTAAGAAACCAATAACAAACTCCTAAAGCATGTAAACTCTACAAATTTTAATATTTTAATAAAATTTTAACTAAATTTAAACTGGAGGATTAGTTTCAGTTAATATTTTTACGTCATTATCAAACATATACAAACCTCCTTTATCATCTCCGATAAGATTAATTTTATCTAGTATATTTCTTGCCAAAGATTCTTCTTCTATTTGCTCAGAAACATACCATTGTAAGAAATTATGAGTTGCATAATCTCTTTCCGTTAAAGTGATATGTACTAAATCATTAATTTTTTGAGACACCATTACTTCATGATCAAATAAAGTTTGAAACATTTCTTTAAAAGACCCGAAAGAAACCGGAGGAGCACTTAAAGCTGAAATTTTTGCATGACCTCCTCTTTCATTTACAAATTTAACCAATTTTAGCATGTGCATTCTTTCTTCATCGGAGTGTTCATACATAAAAGACGCTACTCCTTCAAAGCCCTGATTTTCAGCCCAACAAGCCATTGCTAAATATATTTGTGAAGATTCTGCTTCAATTTTAATTTGCTTATTTAATGCATTTTCTATTTTTTGTAAAAGCATAATTTTATTTATTTATTTTTAAAAGTGTCTACAAAGATATTAATTTTTTGTTGTAAAAAAGATGATGCGTTTACTAATGGTAATCTAACATTCACTTCACAAATATTTAACTTCTTCAACAGAGTTTTAATTCCTGCAGGATTACCTTCATTAAAAATTAAATCAATACCGGGCATTATTTTGTAAAATAATTCAAAAGCTTCTTTTGATTTTCCTTCTAATCCTAAATATATAATTTTTGTAAACTCTTTTGGCAAACCCTGTCCAATTACTGAAATCACTCCTGAACCTCCTGCCAAAGTAAAAGGTAAAGCTAAGTTATCTTCTCCAGAAATAAACATAAAATTTTTAGGCTTATTTCTTAATAATTTTAGCGCTTGTTCAAAATCACCTGCAGCTTCTTTAATTCCAATAATATTTTCAAAGTCGTTTGCTAATTGAAAAACTGTCTCTGGTTCTATATTACTTCCTGTTCTATGAGGAATATTATATAAAACTATTGGTAATGGACTTGCTTCTGATATTGCTTTAAAATGCTGATAAATACCTTTTTGTGTTGGCTTATTATAATATGGTGATACAGATAAAATAGCTGAAAAATCAGACAGGTCTGTAGATTGTAATTCTTCAATTATTGATTGAGTATTATTCCCTCCAATACCAACCACCAAAGGTAATCTACCTTTATTTACTTCAATAATTTTATTTTTTACTTGCTGTTGTTCTTCTTTTGACAAAGTAGAAGTTTCACCGGTAGTACCAAGTGCTACCAAATAATTTATACCATTTTCAATTTGATAGTTTACCAAGTGTTCTAAAGCATCAAAATCAATAGAGTTATTTGATCTAAAAGGAGTTACAAGTGCCACTCCTGTTCCTATAAGTTGTTCCATTTTTAATTGTATTATGAATTTCTATTGAAATTTATTTGAGTAATTCTAAAATATGCAAATATTTGGTAAGTTCTTCATTAAAAGTATCTATTTTATTTCCTTTAATATCAATGGCTATATCATAAAAATTAAACTCCTCATTTTTAAAGCTAGCTTTTATTTTAGCATTTGAGCGAAGACATACTACATGAGAAAAAACATTATCAACAGAACTGTAATTAATTAATAAATCAAATTTAGATTCAACAAAGCTATTTAAACTCACATTTTTAATTTTACCATACATTCCAAAATCTTTTTCTGTAAAAGAATCATAACTATCCATTAATTTATTGGCTTTAACATTTTGAAATAATATAATATTAAAATAATTAAGATTAACACCTAAATTTTCACTCAATTTTTTAGTAAAATCATAAGTTTTAAACAATTCAGCTTCAGCTAAAACGCCTATTTTATGAATTTTTTTTAAAGATCTTTCTACATTAAATTCTTTATTTTTATCGTTTTTTCTTAAAAACTTTAGAGCTGATTTTTTTTTTAATCCTTTTAAATTCATTTACATTTACATTGTTTATACAAAACTAATGAAAATAATGAAAAATATAATTTTTTACTTCTTAATAATATTCCTGTTTTTAAGTTGCAAAAAGGAGCAAACTCAAGTAAAAACTATCAGAGGAAAACAAATTGAAGTAAATCAAAACTTTAAATCTGATTCAACTTTTATCCGATTTATCTCACCATACAAAAATGAATTACAAAATAAAATAAATAAGGTTTTATGTTATAATTTTAAAACATTAACGAGAAAAGAAAGTGATTTAGAGAGCTCATTAGGAAATATTTATGCTGACATTTGTTTTCAAAAATCGGATAGTATTTTCAAGAAAAAAACAGGAAAGAGCATAGACTTTGCTTTATTTAATTATGGTGGAATTAGAACCGTAATACCAAAAGGAAATATTACTGTTAAAAATGTTTTTGAGTTAATGCCTTTTGAAAATATGCTTGTTATTGCCGAACTCTCTGGTAAGCAAGCTCAATCTCTATTTAATTATCTAGAAAAAAGACAAGAAGCTCACCCTATATCTCATCTAAAATTAGAAATAAAAGACGAAAAACTAAATAAAATTCTAATTCAAAATAAACCTTTTGATATTTCTAAAAACTATTATGTTTTAACTCATGACTATTTACAGCATGGCGGTGATAGAATGGATTTTTTTAAAAACCCCATAAGTTTATTCAATGTAGAAGTTAAAGTTAGAGATGCAATTATTGATTACCTAAGCAAAATTGATACATTAAATGCAAAAATTGATGGTAGATTTATAAAAGTAAATTAAAATGAAACGACGAAAATTTATCACACAAACTACAGCTACAGGTGTTTTTTTAACATTAGGCGGACTATCATTAACTTCTTGTTCTCAAAACACCAATAAACACATTACAATTTTACACACAAATGATGTACATAGTAATATTGAACCATTTGCTTCAACACATCCAAATTATCCCAATTTAGGTGGTATTGCAAAAAGAGCTTCTTTAATTGAACAAGTTAGAATTGAAAATCCAAATACTCTTCTACTAGATGCTGGTGACATTTTTCAAGGCACTCCGTATTTTAATTTTTTTGGAGGAGAAGTAGAATTCAAATTGATGAGCAAATTAAAATATGATGCTACAACAATAGGTAATCATGATTTTGACAATGGGATCGATGGTTTAAATAAACAACTCCCACATGCATCATTTGATTTTCTTATTGCAAATTATAATTTTAAAAACACCATTTTAGATGGCAAAACCAAACCTTATAAAATTTATATAAAAGATGGTATCAAAATTGGAGTGTTTGGAATAGGTATAGAGTTGAATGGATTGGTTGACCCATTACTTTTTAAAGAAACTAAATATATTGATCCAGTTGAAATTGCTCAAGATATGAGTAGAATATTAAAAGAAGAGCATCATTGTGATCTAATTATCTGTTTATCGCATTTAGGATACTATTATAAGCGAAATCCCAACAAAATATCTGACCTAAATTTAGCCAAACTAACTGAAAATATTGATTTAATTATTGGCGGTCATACCCATACTTTTTTACCAAAACCTACTGTAACTAAAAATGCAATAGGGGAAAATATGCTAATAAATCAAGTGGGGAAATGGGGACTGAATGTTGGTAGAATTGACTTTTATTTTGATACAGAAAAAAATATATCCGCTAAGGGGAAAAGTATAATTGTTTAATATTTAGTTTGCATTTCTCAGCCTTCAGTTGACAGTTTATAGTAGTCTGTATTTATTAGGCTAACTAAATTTATCCATAATATTCTTAATTTTATCTTCATCTACAATCATCAATTCTCCCATGGAGAGTTTAATTATATTATCACTTGGTTTTCGTGCAGTAAAATGAAGATTCTTAATTCCTGTAGCTGCTATTTTTAAAACATTTGAAACATTTATTCCGCTACCTGCCATAATTTCAATTTTATCACTGTAATTAGATTGTAAACTTCTTATTATGTCTATCCCTTCCTCTGCTGTAAGTTGTAAACCAGATGTTAATAATCTATCAAATCCAAATTCAATTATTTTCTCAATTGCCACTTTATAATCTGGAACAAAATCAAATGCTCGATGAAAGGTTATTTCCAAACCTAAGGATCTAGATAAATCTACTAATTCTTTATTTAAATAAGAAACTTCATCATATTTATTTAAAATACCAAAGACAACCCCATGAGCACCTACTTTTCTTGCAAACTCAATATCAATTTTCATTATTTCAACATCATCAACATTGTAATTAAAATCACCTTCTTTATGTCTGATCATCACATGAACCTCAATATTAGATTTTTCAACACATCGTCTAATCAATCCTAAATTTGGTGTTAAACCACCTACTGACAAAGCAGTACATAATTCAATTCGCTTAGCTCCATATTTATCAGCGGCTAAAGCTCCT
>DAOVTC010000126.1 GCA_030633285.1 Flavobacteriaceae bacterium | reverse complement strand
TTTTTGTGGAATTTTATGACAATTTGCCACTAAAATTTCTTTTTCTTCAAATTGATATACCCAAGCTGTACCTAAAGTTATTAAAACATGAGAAGCAGTATATAATGCTTTATGAGTTTTATTGATATTTGAATTTATGGCAGTTAATATTTCGCTTGGTGAAAGTGAAGAAAATTTTGAATGGTGATTAAAACTCAGCCAAAATTCATCGTGATAAAACAAATCTGATTTTTTATACTCTATGTTGTTAACACAATCAGAAACTGCTTTTTCAATGGCTTTTGGGTTGAATATTATTCCGTGAGGATTGGAAGTGTTTTTAAATTTAAAATATTTAAAATACTTTTCCATGTTTTCGATAAAGCACGAACCAAATAAAACAATATTAGAATTGTAATCAATTGATTTACTTTCTTTAGTAATGTTTATTTTGGTTCTGAAATCCATAATTGTTTTGCTATAAAACAAAGATTTGTGAAAATGAAATTATTTATTGAACATATTCTTTTGCTTTTTCTAGTGCTTGTTGAATACCACTCGGATTTTTACCTCCTGCAGTTGCAAAAAATGCTTGTCCGCCACCACCGCCTTGAATCATTTTACCTAGCTCTCTAACGATAGTTCCAGCATTAAGGTCTTTTTCTTGTATTAAATTTTTAGAAATATATACAGTTAAGAATGCTTTTTCATTAAGGTTTGCACCATTGATAAAAAATAAGTTTTCAACCTTAGTTCCTATTTCAAAAGCCAAGTTTTTAACGGTATTTGAGTCCATATTAATTTTAGAAGTTAAAAAGTTTACACCGTTTATATTTTCTATATCATTTATTAATTCATCTTTTAATGAGGCAGCTTTATCTTTTAAAAGTTGCTCAACATCTTTTTTTAATTTTACATTTTCATTATGTAAATTATTTACAGCTTGTAAAATATTTGTAGGGTTCTTAAAAGTAGATTTTATATTTGAAAGTTCTTCATCTTGAACTAAAAAGTAATCCCTTACACCATCGTAAGTAATAGCTTCAATACGGCGAATTCCTGAAGCGATGGCACTTTCTGTCGTGATTTTAAAATGCCATATATCACTAGTATTTTTTACATGAATACCTCCGCAAAGTTCAATTGATTTACCAAATTTTATGGTTCTAACAGTGTCACCATATTTTTCACCAAATAGCATAATAGCACCTTGCTTATTAGCTTCTTCTAAAGGAATGTTTCTATCTTCTACCAAGTCAATTTTATCATAAATTCTTGAATTCACAAACTGTTCAACTTCTGTTATTTCTTCGGGACTTAATTTTGAAAAGTGAGAAAAATCAAAACGTAAATTTTTTGAGTGTACTGCAGAGCCTTTTTGTTCAACGTGAACACCTAAAATTGTTCTAAGAGCTTGATGTAGTAGATGTGTAGCAGTATGATTACAAGCCGTTCTAAAACGCTGTTTTTTATCAACTACAGCTTTGAATATTTGACTTGGATTTTGAGGTAAGTTTTTGGTGTAATGCAAAATTAAATTATTTTCTTTTTTGGTGTCAATTATGTAAATAACATTACCATTTGAGATTTCCAGATATCCTTTGTCACCAACTTGACCTCCACCTTCGGCATAAAACGGAGTTAAATTAAAAACCAATTGATACATGTCACCATCTTTTTTAGAGGTGACTTTACGGTATCGCGTAATTTTTACTTTAGCCTCTAAATAGTCATAACCTATAAATTCTTCAGTAGAATCATCATATAAAACAACCCAATCATCGGTATCCATTGCTGCAGCAGCGCGTGATCTGGTTTTTTGTTTCTCCATTTCAACTGCAAATTCATCTTCATTAAATTGGAGCCCTTTTTCTCGTAAAATTAAAGCTGTAAGGTCTTTAGGAAAACCATAAGTGTCATAAAGTTCAAAAGCTTTTTTCCCGGAAATTGCTTTTCCTTTGTTGTTTTTTATAATATTGTTTAATAGCACTAAGCCTTGATCTAAAGTTCGTAAAAATGAATTTTCTTCTTCTTTTATTACATTTTGAATTAAATGTTTTTGAGCGATTATTTCAGGGAAATTATCTCCCATTTGATCGCTTAAAATATTGGTTAGTTTATAAATAAAAGGTTCTTTTTTGTTTAAAAATGTAAACCCATAACGAATAGCACGACGTAAAATTCTTCTAATCACATAACCCGCACCATTGTTTGATGGAAGTTGTCCATCCGCAATAGCGAAAGCAACTGCACGAACATGATCTGCAATTACACGTATTGCAATATCATTTTTTTCATTTTTACCATAAGTAGTTTCGGTTATGGTTTCGATTTCTCGGATAATTGGCATAAAAACATCGGTATCATAATTTGATTGAACATTTTGTAAAACCATGCACAATCGTTCAAATCCCATACCTGTATCAACATGTTTCGCCGGTAATTTTTCGAGAGATCCGTTAGCTTTTCGGTTAAATTCAATAAAAACCAAATTCCATATTTCAATGACTTGAGGATGGTCTTTATTTACCAATTCTTTACCTGATATTTTTTTCTTTTCTTCTTCTGATCGTATGTCAATATGAATTTCACTGCAAGGTCCACAAGGTCCTTGAGCTCCCATTTCCCAAAAATTATCTTTTTTATTTCCGTTGATGATTTTGTCTTTGTCAACTAGTTCAGTCCAGTAATCATAAGCTTCTTGGTCAAATTTAAGATTATCTGCTTTATCTCCTTCAAATACAGTTACATATATGCTATCTTTATCAATTTTAAAGACTTCAGTAAGTAGCTCCCATGCCCAAGATATTGCTTCTTTCTTAAAATAATCACCAAAACTCCAATTCCCTAGCATCTCAAACATTGTATGATGGTAGGTATCCATTCCAACTTCTTCTAAATCATTGTGTTTACCAGAAACCCGAAGACATTTTTGCGTATCAGCAATTCGATTAATTTCAATTTTTTTTTGCCCTAAAAAATATTCTTTAAAGGTATTCATACCGGCATTGGTAAACATTAAAGTAGGATCATCTTTAACAACTATAGGAGATGAAGGCACTATTTTATGCTCTTTTGAAGCAAAAAAATCTAAAAATTGTTTTCTGATTTCTTGTGAAGTCATAAATATTATTTAAAAGCTAATAGTTTAGTTTTTTACAGAGTGACAAAAAAATTGTAAATTTGTTCACTTTTGTATAAGAATTATCTATCAATTCTTATGCAAAAATAGTATATTTATACATTATGGCGAAAGTAAAATATTATTACGATTCAGATACCTTATCATATAGAAAAATTGAATTACGAAAGAGGGATAAATTTAAAAAATCTGTAGTCTTCTTATTAGCATCAACTTTGCTAGGTGCTTTGATAGTTTTTTTTATGTATCAATTTGTGGAATCACCCAAGCAAAAAGTTTTAAATAGAGAACTTGAAAATATAAAACTTCATTATGAACTTCTGAATAAAAAAATGCAACAAGCACAAGAAGTTTTAGGTGATATTCAAAGAAGAGATAACGATGTTTACCGTGTTTATTTTGAAGCTAATCCAATTCCTAATGAGCAAAGAAAAGCGGGTTTTGGTGGTGTGAATAGATATAAATCATTAGAAGGTTTTGATAATTCGGAGATGATTATAGATGTAACAAAAAACTTAGATATTCTTTCTAAACAATTATATGTGCAATCAAAATCATTAGATGAAATTATTGAATTAGCTATAGATAAAGAAAAAATGTTAGCATCAATTCCTGCTATTCAACCTGTTAGTAAAGAGGATCTTACAAGAATGGCTTCAGGTTATGGATGGAGATCAGACCCTTTTACTAAAGCAAGAAAAATGCATAAAGGAATGGATTTCACCTCTCCAAAAGGGACGCCAATTTATGCAACAGGTAATGGAAAAGTAATAAGAGCTGATAACAGGTCTTCAGGTTTTGGAAAACATATTAGAATTGATCATGGTTTTGGGTATGTTACTTTATATGCACACTTGTCAAAATACAATACAAAAAAAGGTAAAAAAGTAAAACGCGGAGATTTAATTGGTTATGTTGGAAGTACTGGGAGATCACAGGCTCCTCATTTACATTATGAAGTGCGCTACTTTGGTAAGGCAATAAATCCTATTAATTTTTATTATGGAGATTTATCACCAGAAGAGTTTAAAGAAATGCTAATCATGGCTTCGCAAGAAGGACAATCACTTGACTAATGTTTATAGATTTACAAGATAAAAGATATTATAAAATTGGTGAAGTTGCCAAGGCATTTAGTGTAAATACTTCATTAATACGTTTTTGGGAAAATGAATTTGATGTACTAAAACCAAAAAAGAATAAAAAAGGGAACAGATTATTTACACAAGATGATTTGAAAAACCTAAAACTTATTTATTTTTTAGTAAAAGAAAAGGGGTTTACTTTAGAAGGTGCTAAGAATAAGTTGAAAGAAAGTCCTGAAAAAATAACTTCAAATCACAATATTATAATACGATTAGAAGAAATAAAAAATGAATTAATACAAATTAAAAATCAACT
>DAOVTC010000085.1 GCA_030633285.1 Flavobacteriaceae bacterium | reverse complement strand
TAAAAAAAGTACTTAATCTAAAAATTCAAATAGAAGGTATTGATGGTGTCTTTACAGATGAAAGCATTACAATTCTTACCGATTCAATTGCTATTCCTATAAAAGTAACCGATGATTTTACCAAATTCATTTTAACCATTACTCAAATTGCTGATGATGAAACTACAAGTGAAAATGAAGATACTTTTGATTTAGTTTATACTCGGGTAGATGAGTTTGTTTCTAGATCTTGTGGTTATAAAACTTTATTTCATAATACAGAAATACCTTTAGAAAATGTTGGTGGCAGTTGGATTGATTCCATTAAAGTTATTGATAGTGAACAAAATATTTTGAACGAAAAATCAGCTCATGTTAAAATATTTCATTAATATACTCCCATTTATCATATCTCTTTCTTTGTTTGCACAAGAAAAAGAAATTGACACTATAAAATATAAAGATCGATATGGGCTAAGAGTTGGTATTGATTTATATAATCCTATTAATTCACTTTTTGATGATGATAGAAAAGGATTGGAATTTGTTGCCGATTACAGAATTTCAAAACGATTTTTTTTGGCAACAGAATTTGGCTATATAGAAAATACAGATCATGAAGATTTTTTTGATTTTACTACCAACGGCTCATATATAAAAGTTGGTGCAGATTTTAATGCCTATAAAAATTGGATAGGCATGGAGAATGTAATCGTTGTTGGTTTACGATACGCTTATAGTACATTCAATCAAACATTAAATCAGTACACCATAAATGCTGATCCGTTTTTACCCGAAAAAACAATTACAAATTCAATAAAATACGACAACTTAAATGCACAATGGGTTGAATTTGTTTTAGGAATGAAAGTTGAAGTTATACACAATATATTTTTGGGCTTTTCTTTTAGAGGAAATTTTTTGATCAACTCTAAAGAACCTGATAATTTCAAAAACTTATTTATCCCTGGTTTTAATAAAGTATATTTAAATAATAATGGCTTTAGTTTCAATTATACCATTTCTTATTTAATACCATTATATAGAAAATAATTTATTACCATGAAAAAGAAAGCCATTTCATTCTTTACATTTGGTTTAATATTAATCATTATTGGAGCTATTGGTAAATTATTTCAATGGAATCAATCTATGATATTTATTGCAATAGGATTAACTTTTGAATCATTGGCTTTAATTATATTTGCTTGGAGTCATCTTAAAAAATAATGGGTAATTCAAGCCCTTTACATATCATTCTAGTTTCAGTATTTATTATTTTAGCATCATTAAAAATTAAAGAAAAATGCTATTATTGTTTTCTAGGATTATTAGTTTTAGCCATAGTTTTCTTTATATTTGGAATCTATAAATTTTGGATACAACACAATGGCAAAAAAAAAATTAAATAGTTTGTCCGATTTAGATGGTTTTGTTTTTTCTACAAATGAAAATGAAGATTTTTCTGCTTTTGCAGATGATGATTTAAAAACTCTAGAACCTAACGAACAATATTTAGAAGCTCATTTTTCTAACAAAGGTCGTGGTGGTAAAACGGTTACGGTAATTACAGGATTTCAAGGAAGTGAAACCGATTTAAAAACACTTGCTAAATTACTGAAAACAAAATGTGGTGTTGGAGGAAGTGTTAAAAATGGTGAAATTATCATTCAAGGAAATTATCGTGATAAAATTATGCAAATTTTACTGAAAAAAAACTATCAAGTAAAACGAGTTGGAGGATAATTATTACAGTTTATTTATAAAACTATCCAACTTAAAAGTAAAATACTATAATTAAAATTATTAAATATTTGTAAATTAGCATTTGATAAAAAACAACCACACAAATAAACAAATCCACAGTTTAACATTAATATAAATATGAACAAAATAGCTCCTTCCGAATTAATACTAAACCCAGATGGAAGTATATACCATATAAATTTAAAAC
The DNA here is from genome assembly GCA_030633285.1 of Flavobacteriaceae bacterium. Next base: position 3,881 of record DAOVTC010000085.1, on the reverse strand, counting down.
CTGAACATGTTTCTAAAAATATCATTTTTGTTGGAGATCAAAATCGAGTTGCAAACGTTGCAAAACATTTTGATTCCATAGCATTCGAAACACAAAAAAGAGAGTTTAAAACCATTACCGGAACTTATAAAAATACAAAATTTACTGTTATCTCAACAGGTATAGGTCCAGACAATATTGATATTGTTGTAAATGAATTAGATGCTTTAGTTAATATAGACTTAAAATCAAGAACTATAAAAAAAGAACATACACAATTAAATATTGTTAGAATTGGAACTTCTGGTTCACTACAAAGTGATATACCGGTTGATAGTTTTGTTTTAGCAAAATATGGACTAGGTTTTGACGGTTTAATTCATGCTTATGATTGTGAAAATATTCTAGAAAAAGAGATGGAAGATGCTTTTATAAAACATACTGACTACTCTTTAATAAAATCAAGGCCTTATATAGTTAAAAACAGTACTGAATTAGAAAAAAAACTACTTTCCAATAAGGTGTTTTCTGGCATAACAGCTACTGCAGGAGGATTTTATGGACCTCAAGGCAGAGTGCTACGCTTAGCAGTTCAAGACCCTGCTTTAAATCATAAAATTGATAGTTTTAACTTTAATTGTATACGAATTAAAAATCTTGAAATGGAAACTTCGGCTATATATGGTTTATCAAAATTATTAGGTCATCATGCAGTTTCAATGAATGCAATAATAGCTAACAGAGCAAATTTAACTTTCAGTAATGATATGTACAAAACAGTTGATAATCTTATTGAGTACACACTAAATAAATTGGCTGAATAAAAAATATTTTTTAATATAAAATATTTTACCTACTTTTTACGTTAATACATAATACTCCCTTGAATTTTATTATTAACTAAAACAAAAACTATGAAAAAAATAGCTTATTTATTCGTTTTTATTTTTGCCTCGGCAAGTTTAGTATCATGTGGAGCATCTAGTTCTAGTTGTGTTACATCTGAAAAATATATCATTAAAAATATGAAATTTGAAAATCAAGAAGTAGTACTTTCAACAGAATTTACAGATAACGAAGAAATAGAAAATTAAAGATATTATCCATTTTAAAACAAAACTTAAATCCACTTTTTATTAATTTAAAAAGTGGATTTTTTAGTTGCAAAATATTTTACCATTTAGTAAAATAAAAATATTATATAATCGTTAAAATTCATCGAAAAACATATAACAATATTTAAGTTCTAAACTTAATACTTTCTATGAAAAAACAAATTACATTATCGCTAATACTACTATCAAGTTTTTTAACATATTCACAAGTTAAATTTGAAAAAGGATATTTTATTAGTAATAATGGTATAAAAACAGAATGCTTGATTAAAAATATTGAATGGAATTATAACCCTTCAGAATTCACTTATAAAATAGAAGGATCTGAAAAGTCAAAAATTGCATCAATAAGTAATGCTAAAGAATTTGGCATTTATAATATTTTTAAATATAGTAGACTTACAGTTAAAATTGATAGATCAAAACAAAATTTACAAACCTTATCATATAATAGAGCCCCTGAATGGAGTGAAGAAAGTTTATTTTTAAAACAATTAGTAGATGGAGGTGCAAAATTATATCAATATAAGAAAAGTGCTTTAAACAAATTTTTTTACAGTATTGACAATTCTAATATCGAGCAATTAATATATAAAGTGTATAAAACAAATAATGAAAACGTTGCTAAAAACTTAACTTATATTAATCAACTTCATAAAAAAGTAAATTGTAATAATTATACAATAGAAAAAATAAAAAAAACTAATTATAATCAATCCGATTTAATAAAATATTTTGAACATTATAATTATTGTAAAAATCCTAAGAAACAAAAAGAGACATCCTTTAAAATTAATAAAGGTGATTTTAATTTAAAGTTAACCCCAGGAGTAAATTTTTCTTCGTTATCAATTTCTAATGATGAGATCTCACAAAATAAATATAATATTGATTACGGCTCAAATGTTACCTTTAGAGTAGGTATTGAAGCTGAATATGTTTTACCATATAATAAAAATAAATGGAGCTTATTTATTGAGCCAGCTTATACTTATTATAAAAGCAAAATTGAAAAAGAAATTCCTAATGGATTTATAAATTCAACTTCTACTCTTGATACTGAAGCAGAAATTATTAGAATTGAAATGCCTGTTGGAGTTAGATATTATTTATTTTTAAATAACGATTCAAAAATATTTATAAATACTGCATTTGTTTTGGCTTTAGATTTAGATTCAAAAATTAAATTTAATTTGCGCCCTGATTTAGATGATATAGGTTCAAAAGTTTATTTTCTTGGAGGGTTAGGTTATAATCTAAAAAACAAATTCAGTATTGAAATGCGTTACTATTCCAAAGATATTTTATCTAATTATCTCTTTTGGAAATCAGATAATAAAACTTTTTCAATTATTTTAGGTTATAATCTTTTCTAAAATACAATTACAAAAATAAAAACTTTTTTTCTTGTCAAAGTAATCAGACTTTGTAATTTTGTACAAACCTAAACACAATGCCAAATACAAAATATATTTTTGTAACAGGAGGGGTTACTTCTTCTCTTGGAAAAGGAATTATTGCTGCATCACTTGCTAAATTGTTACAGTCAAGTGGCTTTTCAGTAACCATTCAAAAATTAGACCCATATATTAATGTAGATCCGGGTACTTTAAACCCTTATGAACATGGAGAATGTTTTGTTACAAATGATGGTGCAGAAACTGATCTGGATTTAGGTCATTATGAGCGATTTTTAAACATTCCTACTTCACAAGCAAATAATGTAACTACAGGTAGAATTTACCAAACTGTCATCAACAAAGAACGTAGAGGAGATTATTTAGGTAAAACTGTACAAATTATCCCTCATATTACTGATGAAATTAAACGAAGAATTCAATTATTAGGAGAAACTGGTGAATATGATATTGTAATTACAGAAATTGGTGGAACCGTAGGCGATATTGAATCATTACCCTATATTGAAGCTGTACGTCAATTACAATGGGGACTTGGGGATAGTAATGCAATTGTTATTCACTTAACCTTAGTGCCTTATTTAGCAGCTGCTAAAGAATTAAAAACCAAACCAACCCAACACTCTGTAAAAGAATTGATGCAAAGTGGTGTGAGTCCTGACATATTAGTTTGTCGAACTGAACATCATTTAAATGATAAAATAAAAACCAAATTAGCTTTATTTTGTAATGTAAAAAAAGAAGCAATAATTGAATCTATTGATGCAAAAACAATTTACGATGTTCCTAATTTAATGTTAAAAGAAGGTTTAGATAAAGTTGTTTTAGAAAAATTAAATCTAACAACTAATAAAAAACCAACCCTTAAAGCTTGGAATAAATTTTTAAATAAATATAATAATCCAAAAGAAACTATTGAAATTGGCCTGATTGGAAAATATGTAGAATTACAAGATGCTTATAAATCAATTATTGAAGCCATAGGGCATGCTGGTGCTCAAAATGAAGTAAAGGTTAATATTCATGCTATTCATTCTGAAAAATTAGACACAAAAAATGGATTGCATGTACTAAAAGGATTAAATGGTATAATTGTAGCTCCGGGATTTGGTGATAGAGGAATTGAAGGAAAAATAAAAGCCGTTCGTTTTGCTAGAGAAAATAACATTCCTTTTTTAGGAATATGTTTAGGGATGCAAATGGCTGTAATTGAATTTGCAAGAAATATTTTACATTTAAAAGGTGCCAACTCAACAGAGATGAACGAAAATACTCCTTATCCTGTAATTGATTTAATGGAAGAACAGAAAAAGATTACTGAAAAAGGAGGTACAATGCGTTTGGGTGCATGGAATTGTAAAATTGATAC
>DAOVTC010000045.1 GCA_030633285.1 Flavobacteriaceae bacterium | reverse complement strand
ATCTGTACAAAATGCTACATATGAACAAAAAGATCCTTTATTGATTTACAAATTTGAAGCTTTTGAATTGTTTAAAATCATGCTAGATAAAGTAAATAAAGAAGTATTGTCTTTCTTATTTAAAGGTGAATTACCTAGTCAGAATCCGCAACAAGTATCTCAAGCAAGAGAACAAAAACAAGAAAAAGTACAATTGAGTAAAGCAGAATTTAATAGCCCTACTCAAAATACTCAAGCCAATCAAACCCAACAACCTCAAATTACAGAAACCATTGTAAGAACAGAACGCAAAATTGGTAGAAATGAAAAAGTAACTATCAAAAATATTACAAATGGTGAAAGCAAAATAGTGAAGTATAAACAAGCTATTCCTTTAATACAAAAAGGTGAATGGGTTTTAATTGATGAATAAATTATCTTATTAAAATTAAGTATCAGGGTTTAACATAAATTTATGTTAAACCCTTTTTAATTACATTGGAATTGAAAATTTTTAATAACTTTAATCTTTTAAATTTATCTTGAAAATTCTATGGAAAAAAAATACACTTTAAGATTTATATTAATTCTACTTTTTTTATTTATTACTAATTCTTTCTATAGTCAAACTCAATCTAGTCAAAAAGATTATTACAAATGGTTTGATAATTACATTGGAATTGAAAATACTAGTATTTTTAATGGGTTGAGGTATAAAGAAGAATTTAGAACACTTGAAGGTAATCATAAATTCTATCTAACTCCAAATTTCATAAAAGCTGACATTGTTTATGATGATCAATCTTATTTTGATATTAAAATGAAATATGATCTTTATGAAGATCATATTATTGTAAATCTAGCCACAAATTCAGGAAGTAGTATTCTTCAATTGTTAAGTGATAAAATTGAAAGCTTTACCATTAAAGGTCATAATTTTATAAAATTATTAGATAATCACACAACAAATTCTAACGACATAATTACAGGAATTTTTGAAATAGTATATAAAAATTCTAACTTAATTCTCTATAAAAAGAATAAAAAAATTGCAAAAAAACATCTTACAAAAAAATATATTTATTATTCTTTTAGTAAAAAAAATCAATACTACTTCTATTTTAATAATGATTTTTATATAATAAATTCAAAAAGTAGTGTGGTTAAAATATTTCCAAATTATAAGAAAGAAATTAATACTTTTTATAATAAAAATAAAAACTTACTTAATTCAGATTTTGATGCCTTTATAATGCAGCTTTCTGTTAAAATAAGCAATTTAATTTCCTCCAATACCTCCGCAAACTAATGAAAAAACTTCTTTTAACCTTATTCATATTGAGTTTTAGTTTAATCTATAGCCAAAAAGGAGCTGAAAAAATATCTATTAATTTTGAAAATATAACAAAACTTGACGTAATTAAAATAATTGAAAGACAAACTAATTATCATTTTTACTTTGTTGAAAATTGGTTAGATGATACTCTTATTTCAGGACAATATAACCAGACTACATTACAATTCATTTTAAATGATCTTTTTAAAGACACCGACCTAAACTATTATTTATCTTCTGATAATAAAATCATACTCTCAAAAAATAATTATATATACAATAGCCTACCAGATGATTTTTTTGGAAGAAGTGAAAATAAAACTATTCAAGAGGAAGAAAAAACTAAACCTGTTTTTTATTCAGCGAAAACTTCAACAAAAAAAACAGGTATTGAAACGATTAGAATTGGAAAAGAAAGTAAATTTACTAAACAAAAATCATATACTCTTTCTGGATATGTAAAAAATAATTTAACTGGAGAACCCATACCAAATCTAGTATTAACAGTTCCTGGCAAAAATATCAATGCAGTTTCAGATATAGATGGGTCATACTCGATCAAACTACCTGTAGGTTTAAATAATCTAGAAATAAAATCTTTAGGTATTGAGAATCTAAAGAAAAAAATCATTATTTATAGTGACGGTATTTTTAATTTTAATTTAGAAGAAAATCCTGAACTTTTAGATGAAGTAGTTATTGATGCTGACAAGGATAAAAATGTCAAAGAAGCCATTACGGGCATTACACAAATAAAAGTAAAAGATATAAAAACCATTCCTTTGGTATTAGGTGAACGTGATGTTCTAAAAGTAGCAACCACATTGCCAGGTATTTCAACAGCTGGTGAAGGATCTGCAGGTTTCAATGTACGAGGTGGCAAAACAGATCAAAATTTGATGCTATTAGATAATGCTGTAATTTATAATCCTACACATTTTTTTGGTATTTTTTCTGCTTTAAACCCATATACTACTGGTACCCTTGATATATATAAAGGTAGTATACCAGCACAATATGGTGGACGTTTATCTTCTGTATTTGATATTACCACAAAAAACGGGAATAATCAAAAATTCTCTGGAGAAGGTGCTATTGGTCCGGTTACAAGTAATTTAACTTTAGAAATTCCTGTTGTTAAAGATAAATCAGCATTAATTATTGGAGCCAGAGGTACTTATTCTGATTGGATCTTAAAAGCATTAGATGATGAATCATTAAACAATAGTGAAGCCTCATTTTATGATGCAATTGCTAAATATAACCACAAAATAAATGATAATAACAATATTGAAACTACTGTCTATTTCAGTAAAGATATTTTTAGTATATCATCTGATTCAACATACAATTATAGTAATATGTTATTTTCATTTAAATGGAATCATAGTTTTAATGAAAAGAATAAGGGAAGTATAATAATAGCAAATAGTAATTATGAATATAATATTAATTTTGAAGGTAACTCAAATAGAAATTTTGATTTAGGTTACAAAGTTCAAGAAACTGAAATAAAATTCCTGATGAATTATTTGCATAGTGAAAAACACTCATTTGATTACGGTGTTTCGAGTAAATTATACAATAATAAACCTGGAAATATTAAACCAAATGGACCAGAATCAATTATCATTCCAAACGACATACAAGATGAAAAGGCTTTAGAATCTGCAATATTTATTTCTGATAATTTTAATATCAGTAAAAAACTTTTATTCAATATTGGACTGCGCTATTCATTTTATGCTTTTTTAGGAGAAATTTCTCAAAATGTTTATATAGATGATTTACCAAAAAATGAAGGTACACTTATAGAAACTAAAAATTATAAAAATAATGAAGTTGTAAAAACATATGGTGGTCCGGAAGTTCGTGCTTCAGCTAGATATTCCTTTACTCCTAGTTTTTCAATTAAAGCTAGTTATAATAATAATTATCAATTCATTCATACATTAACTACAAATACAACTGCTTCACCAACTGATACATGGAAGTTGTCAGATTTAAATATCAAGCCACAAAGAGCCAATCAATATTCATTTGGTTTTTTTAAGAATATTGATGGAAATGATTATGAATTAAGCCTAGAAGGTTATTATAAACAATCTGAAAATATACTAGACTATAAAGTTGGTGCTGATTTACTTTTAAATGAGAATATAGAAACTGAAGTTTTACAAGGAGATGGAAAAGCATATGGTATTGAATTACTAATTAAAAAGAATAAAGGAAATCTAAATGGCTGGATAGGTTACACTTATTCACGCTCATTAGTAAAATTAGATAGTGAATTTAGTGAAGAACGTGTTAACAATGGAGATTATTTTCCTTCAAATTATGACAAACCACATGACTTTAGTTTAGTTGCAAATTATAAACTTACAAAACGTTATAGTTTTTCAATGAATTTTATTTATCAAACAGGTAGACCAATAACTTATCCTGTCGGAAATTATGTTTTTAATAATGCTGAATATGTTTTTTACAGCAATAGAAATGAATTTAGGATTCCAGATTATTACCGTTTAGACCTCGGTATAAATATTGAAGGGAATCATAAAATTAAAAAGTTTGCACATAGTTTTTGGAATATTTCAGTTTACAATGTACTTGGCAGAAATAATCCTTATTCTGTATTTTTTGTTACAGAAAATGGTGAAATAAAAGCATATCAAAGTTCTATATTTTCTGTTCCAATACCAACAATAACCTATAATTTTAAATTTTAAATTATTGATTAATAAGTTAATTAACATGAAAAAAAATAAAACCAGTCATATCATTATCTTTTTGATTTTAACTATTTTTATTAGTGGTTGTGTTGAACCAATTGATATTGATGAATCATTAAAGTTTGAAAACGCAATTGTAATTGAAGCTACCATTACCAATGAATATAAATATCAGGAAATATTTTTATCTAATTCTTTTAGTTTTGATGACAATGGATATGTAGCTGAAACAAATGCTAGTGTTAAAATTGTAGACGAAAATCAAAATACATATGTTTTTCATGAGAATTCTTCAGGAAAATATATTTCTATGAATAAATTTAGTGCTGAGCCATATAAAAATTACAAATTATTGATCACGACAAAAGATGGGAAAAATTATGAATCCTTAGCAACACAGTTACCTAATAATATTTCAATAGGTAGTATTCAAGCTTCAATAGAAATTGATGAATTTGGTAATGAAGGTGTATCAATATTAGTAAATAGCTATGATCCAACTGGTAATTCAAGATATTATCGTTATGAATATGAAGAAACATATAAAATTATTGCTCCTTTTTGGTCACCATCAGATCTAATTGTTTCTCCAACATATGAATTATCATTAGTTCCAAAGACAAAAGAAGAACAAGTTTGTTATAATACTATGCTATCTAATACTATAATACAAACTGAGACAAATGATCTATCTGAAGACAGAGTCGTTAAGTTTAGTGTTAGAAATATTTCTAAAGATAATCCTATAATTACTTCAAGGTATAGTATTTTAGTAAGACAATATATCCAAACATTAGAGGCTTATACTTATTATAAAACCTTAAAAAAACTTTCGAATTCAGGCAATATATTTTCCCAAAACCAACCAGGTTTTATTAGTGGTAATGTCATTTCTGTTAATAATCCAAATGAAAAAGTTATAGGCTATTTTGAGTTATCACCAGTCAGTTCAAAAAGAATATATTTTAATTATCCAGATTTATTTCCAAATGAACCATTGCCACCTTACTTTGAAGATTGTAAAATGTTTGCTACTAGTCCAGGTAGCCCACCATCACCCAGAGGTGAGGAAAATAATCTTACTATTGTAATTTCAAGTGGTGTGGCAAAATATTTTGGCCCGAATTTAGATCCTGAATTAGGCGAAGGACCATATGATTTGGTACTCAGAGCTTGTGGTGATTGTACTGTTCTTGGCTCCAATATTAAACCAGACTTTTGGGAGGATTAAATAAAAAAATGAAAATGAAAAAAATATTATTAGCACTTATTCTTATCTTTTTAAGTAAAGATTATTCGGCTTTTAGCCAAACAATAAAAACAGATATAAATATTAATGATTTTAAGAATATTATACAAGAAAAAATATTTGTACATCAAAATTCTTCCTTTTTATTATCTGGTGAGTATTTATTTTATAAAGTATATTGTTTAAATACCGATAATGATAACTTAAGTAATTTTAGCAAAATTGCTTATGTAGAATTGATTCGAAATGATAAATTATTAGTTTTTAAGCATAAAATTATTTTAAAAAATGGTATGGGGCAAGGAGATTTTTTCATTCCTACATCAGTTGCTTCTGGAAACTATAAATTAATTGCTTATACTCAATGGATGAGAAATGGAGATATATCGAATTTTTATCAAAATGATATCAGTATAATTAATCCATTTCAAGAAAACCAAAAAGAAATATTAGTAAGTGATGAGTATTTAAATATTGAAAAAACTAATTCTGAAATAAATTTAACAAATAATTCTAAATCAAACATTAGTAAAAATAAGATTATTGATCTAAAAACAAATTCCAAAACTTTTTCAAATAGAGAAAGAGTTACTTTAAATATTAATAGTTTAAAAAACAATTTATCCAATGGTAATTATTCAATATCCGTTAGGAAAATTGATAATTTACAAATTCCCAATAGACATACTTCGATTACCTATCAAAATATAGATTTACAAAAAACAGGTTCAACATCTCTTACAAATAAATCAATTACTTATTTGCCTGAACTTCGAGGTGAATTAATATCAGGAAAAGTTTTATCAAAAGAAAATCATAAACCTATACATAATGCCAAAGTAGCTTTATCAATACCAGGAGAAAATTATATTTTTAAAATTGCTAATACAAATCAAGAGGGTATATTTTATTTTAATATTGATAACGAATATGACAATAAAAATGCTAATATTCAAATACTACATAATGAACCAGATAAATTTATATTAGTTATTAATCAACTACCAACTATTGATTATAATGCATTAGAATTTTATAATTTTAAAATTACACCAGAATCAGAACAATTAGTATTAAAACATAGCATTAATAATCAAATTGAAAATGCTTATTCAAGTGAAAAACCAGATAGTATAAAAAGTGTACCACAATTAACTCCTTTTTATAACAATAAAGCAAAGAATTATTTTTTGGATGATTATACTCGTTTTAAAACTTTAAGAGAAACTTTTATTGAAATAATTCCTGAAGTATACACTCGTCAAAAAAAAGAAAATTATACTTTCCATGTTAGAGTTTATGATTTAGAAATTGAAACAGGTTTGTTGCCTCTTGTTATTATTGATGGTAGCTTAATTCAAAACCAAAATGAGCTTCAAGATTTCAATACCAATAAAATTAAAAGTATTAGTATTGTAAATAAAATGTATGTATATGGTTCTCAGGTTTTTGAGGGAATTATTTCAATAAATACTTTTGATGGTGATTATATTAGCACTCTTTTTGGTGATTATGTAAAAAACATTGAATTGTTAAAACCCTTATCAAACAAAATATATTTTAATCAAGTATATGACCAAAATAATAATTTAAATCGAATTCCAGATTTTAGAAGACAGTTGCTTTGGAAACCTAGTTTTAAATTTTATGATAATAATGAAACAATTACATTTTATACTTCAGATGTAAAAGGTGAATTTGAAATTTGTTTAGAAGGGTTTAACATAGAAGGGAAACCCGTTTCTTTAAAAAGTATTATTACTGTAAAATAATTATATTTCAAAATCACATTTAAATGATTATGAGTAATATAAAACTATATTTTTTTTATGTCTAATCATCATTAATTCAATACTAAATAGTTGTGTAGAACCAATAACAATTGATATATCTAATTTTGAAAATGCTTTAGTAATTAAAACTACAATTACTGATGAATTTTAATATCAACAAATAAAATTAACCAGATCTTTTAAATTTGAAGATGAGTCATCAACATTTGAAACTGATGCAAGTGTAAAGATTGTTGATGATGCAAATATTACTTATCTATTTCAAAAAAACTCTCTGGGCAACTGGTTCTAATAGTGTAACTTATTTTATTTTAGCTGGCTCGGCAAAGTATTATCGTTTTAATACTGTACCCAAATTAGGGAAGGTCCATATTTCTTAGTTAGAAGAGCGTGTGGTGACTGTACTGTACTTGGCACCAATATTAAACCTGATTTTTGGGAAGAATAATTGAAATTTTACTCAAATATAATTTCAATTGTTTTTATTCTATTAATTTTTTTTGTCTCAGTTAGTATGAAATTATCAATAAAATAAAACTCCCTAGGAATTTCAAATTTATCAATAGATTTGAGATTTAAAATTTGAGATTTGAGATTGTTTTGAATACTACCTTCAATAATTAAAACCAATTTTTCACCTAATGCCTCATCCGGGAAACCAGTAACAAAAAACCGGCAATCAATGACTGCTGATAATTTCTTCTCAATTTGTTCAGGAATTAATTTAATTCCACCGGAATTAATAATATTATCATATCTTCCTAACCACTTAAATTGATTATTTGAATGAATCTCAACCAAATCATTTGTAATCAACTGT
>DAOVTC010000111.1 GCA_030633285.1 Flavobacteriaceae bacterium | reverse complement strand
ATGTTAAATGGTTAATTGACGAGAGTGTTAACAAAATAAATATACCTGTTCCTGCTTGAATAAACCCACCATAAATTCCTATAAAAAAGAATGCAATTGTACTCCATATAAAATGTTTACCTGTAATTCTATCGGTTAATTCAAATAACTTTTTATTTGGTTTGATTATCATAAAACCAACAATAAGAATCATTACTATAGCTAATATTTTATTAAATATTTCATCTTTTATATCAATAGCCAGCCTTGAACCAATTAAAGACCCTATTGTAGCAGATACTGCTAGATACCAACCAAAAGATGAATATTTATTAGTAACGCCTTTACTTTTAAATCCAGCGTAAGAAAAAATGGTTTGAATAAAGATTGCTATTCGATTAGTTCCGTTTGCGATATTGGATGGTAAACCGAGAAAAATTAGAATTGGTAAAGTAAGTAAAGAGCCTCCTCCAGAAATTGTATTTATAATGCCAACAATAAATCCAACACCTATTAAAAGAAAATAATGATACCATTCGTTCATAAATGCAAAAATAGATTGAATATTTAAAATAAAAAGTTTTTTAGGCATTCAATTAAAAAAAATCAAAAAGTATTGATTAAAACAGAAAAAGGTTTTTATATTTGCCCTCGCATTTGAACAATCAAATATTGTTTTGGAGAAATGGCAGAGTGGTCGAATGCACTAGTCTTGAAAACTAGCGAGGGTCACACCTCCGGGGGTTCGAATCCCTCTTTCTCCGCTAAAAACCCTGTAAACATCTAGTTTACAGGGTTTTTTAATTTTAGGTGATAGTACGTTAGTGGTTAGTTAGTTTTTTAGAATATATCTTATATTTTTTATCAGACAAGGTTTACCTTAATCTTTCAATAAATTATAAAAATCTTGTTTGAAATATTATGTTTCTAATCGCTTCATAACAAGCAGTTCTCTTTTACTAACCTTAGTATAAATAGGGGTTATTGCTAAACCATGAAATTTTACAGCTTGATCTACATTAAGCAATTAAACTTATTTTCTACTTGTTGATTAATATTTATTTCAAGTAATCTTCTTTCAAGATTCTTCAATTTTATAAGAATTTCACTTACTGCTTTCTGTAATTATTCAAAGGTTGATTTTTTAAGATTTTACATAATAATTTTAAAACAATTTTATTAGGGTGTTATAGGTACATTTTTAGTATATTTTTTACTACTTTTAAGATTGAATTAAAATTAACTTCTCTAATCAAATTTATATAATGAAAAATACTATAAAATATTTTTTATTGGCTTTAGTGGTTCTTTTTTTACAAATGACCACATTAGCCCAGAATGAAACACGTCTTCTTAGGTTTCCAACTATACATGGAAACCAAATTGTTTTCACTTATGCCGGAAATCTATATACTGTTGGGTCTTCTGGGGGAATTGCCCGTAAATTAACAAATGATATTGGCTATGAAATGTTTGCTCGTTTTTCTCCTGATGGTAAAACCATCGCTTTTACAGCTCAATACGATGGTAATACAGAGGTCTATACTATGAGTTCACTTGGAGGTATTCCCAAAAGAATTACTTATACAGCTACCTTAAATCGTGATGATGTTGCTGATAGAATGGGACCTAATAATTTGGTAATGGGCTGGATGAATGATAACAAAAATATTGTATTCCGAACTAGGAAAAAGTCTTATAACAGCTTTAATGGATCATTATATACAGTTAATGTTGTTGACGGATCACTTGCAGAGCTTCCTTTTCCAAGAGGTGGTTTTTGCTCTTTTTCACCAGATGATCAAAAGTTGGCTTTTAACAGGATATTTAGAGAGTTTAGAACCTGGAAAAGATATCGTGGAGGTATGGCTGATGATATCTGGATCTTCGATTTTAAAACTAAAAAAACCATAAATATCACAAATAACCCGGCACAGGATATTATTCCGATGTGGCATGGTGATAAAATTTATTATTTGTCTGATCGTGGAGAGTTTAAAAGAATGAACCTTTATGTTTATGATCTTCAAAGTAAACAGACAAAGAAAATTACTGCATATAAAGATTTTGACATTAAATTTCCTTCATTAGGGGATAAAGACATTGTTTATGAAAATGCTGGATATATTTACAAGATAGACCTGGGTACTGATATATCACAAAAAGTAAATATTACCATCATGGAAGATTTTGTTTCGGGAAGAAGCGAATATAAAGATGTGAGTAAAAGTATTAGTAATTATGAAATAGCACCTGATGGGAAACGTGCTTTATTCGGTGCACACGGAGATGTTTTTACTGTACCTGAGAAATATGGTGAAATCAGAAATTTAACACAATCGTCAGGAATTCATGAAAGAAATTCAAAATGGTCGCCTGACGGAAAATGGATAACTTTTATTTCTGATAAAACTGGTGAAGATGAGATCTATAAACAGACACAAAATGGAAGTAATGCTGCAATTCAATTAACAAGTAAGGGTAAAGCATATAAATACCAACCATACTGGTCTCCAGATAGTAAAAAAATATTATGGTCTGATAGCGAACATAAATTAAAATATATCGATGTAAATACTAAAAAAGTTGTAGATGTTGATTTTGATCCAAATAGAGCTATACGTCACTATGATTGGTCGCCGGATAATAAATGGATCACTTATACAAAGACTGGAGATAATCGTTTTGCATTAGTTTTTATTTACTCACTTGATCAAAAAAAATCATATCCTGTTACAAGCGACTGGTATAATTCAGGTCAATCTATTTTTAGTGATGATGGCAAATATTTATTTTTTATATCAAACCGAGAATACAATTCAGGTTTTAGCCAGGTAGAATTTGATATTTCCTATAATGATATGGGTAATATTTATTTTGTAACACTGGCCAAAGAAACAAAATCTTTGTTTGAACCTAAAAGTGATGAAGTAGCGCTAAATAAAAAAGAAGAAAAATCGGATAATAAAGAAAAAAAGAAAGATAAGAAATCAACAAAAACTCCAACAGTAACCAAAATTGATATCATTGGAATACAAGATCGAATTGGGAAGTTACCTCTATCTGCTTCCCGCTATTTAAATTTAGCTTCTGTTAAGAATAAATTATACTTCACCCGTTCTGGAATTAAGGATAAAAAACCAATTTTTTACATGTATGATCTTGATAAAAGAAAAGAAACAAAATTAGGTCTTGTTGGAGGTTACGAGATATCTTCTGATAAAAAGAAAATGCTGGTTTCTCAAAATGGTTCATACGCTATTATTGATTTGCCTAAATCAGAAATTAAAATAAAAGACAAATTAGACCTGACTGATATGCAGATATATATGAATAAAAAGGAAGAATGGCAGCAGATATATAATGAATCATGGCGTCAATATCGCGAATTTTTCTTTGCACCTAATATGCATGGTGTAGATTGGGTGGCTATGAAGAAAAATTATGCACCATTAGTAAAACATGTAAATCACAGAAATGATCTGACTTATGTTATTGGAGAACTGGTTTCAGAACTAAATGTGGGTCATGCGTATGTAAGTGGTGGTGACAGGACAATGCCAGAGCGAATTAAAATGGGTTTACTTGGTGCAGAAATTGAAAAAGATAAATCAGGTTATTTTAAAATAACTAAAATATTAAAAGGTCAAAATTGGGACAAAAGTTTAAAATCGCCATTATCAGATATTGGAGTAAATGCTAATGTAGGAGATTATATTCTGGCCATTAATGGACAATCTACAAAGGAAATGGATATAATGTATAAAGCTCTTGTAAATACTGCTGGCAAACAAGTGAAACTTGTACTAAACTCAAAACCGACTGAACAAGGTAAAAGAGAGGTTACAGTTGTTCCTGTTTCAGATGAATCAAAACTATATTATTTAAAATGGGTTAGCGAGAATATTGAAAAAGTAAATATAGCAACAAATGGTAAAGTAGGTTATATTCATATTCCAGACATGGGAATTGGAGGTATGAATGAGTTTGTAAAATATTATTATCCCCAGCTTTCAAAAAAGGCATTGGTAATTGACGTAAGGGGCAATGGAGGTGGTTTTGTTTCACCATTGATCATTGAACGATTAAGACGAGTTGCGGTACAGATTAATATTTCAAGAAATGGAACACCGGTTTTTAATAGAGGTGGTTCAATGAATGGACCATTGGTTATGTTATCAGATGAATTTTCAGCTTCAGATGGTGATATTGTTACTTATAGGTTTCAAAAACAAAAGTTAGGAAAAGTAGTTGGTAAACGCACCTGGGGTGGAGTAGTAGGTTATGGCGGTTTTTTGCCATTGGTTGATGGAGGTGTGTTGATAAAACCAGAACATTCACGATACGATCTTGCAGGTAAAGAGTGGATCATGGAAGGAAAAGGTGTAGAACCAGATATTTTTGTGGATAATGATCCTTATTTAGAATATACCGGAATTGATCAGCAATTGAACAAAGCTATTGAAGTGATTTTGGAAGAATTAAAAACTAAAGAAAAATCAATTCCAGATCCACCTCCTTATCCAGATAAAAGTAGATAGATTTTTTAATGAATGATTTAAGATCTTTACGGATAACTCGTAGAAAAACGATTTAGAAGAGCATTATTTTTGTCTCTTTCTCTGTAAAGGAAACCCAAAACAAAAGTTTTGGGTTTTTTGTTTTATGAAAAGAAGGAAGTTTTGTGCTTATTCAAAGTTTTCTATTTAAAATCAATTCATAGAATAATTTCTCAAACAAATTGATAGTGTAAAATATGAATAACTTCTACGTTTTATTAATAGACAAACACTTTAACTAATATTTTAGATGCATTTGCGTTATACTACAGATGAAATTTTATTACCTTTTAGAAGAGCTTTCTTTTTCAGACAATTTGGTATTAGGAGTATTAAGTGCAATTTTAGTTATAATTATACTTTATTTAATTCTTCAAATGCTTGAAACAGCCTATGCAATGATTTATAATAAGCCATTGTATGCTAACTATTATTTTCATTCAAGATATTTAAAATTTAACCAATTAGATATATTAGAAAAACAATTTTCTTT
>DAOVTC010000088.1 GCA_030633285.1 Flavobacteriaceae bacterium | reverse complement strand
GCCAATGGCAATGAGCCTTTTCCACCAGCAAGTCGGTCACGGATTTCACCACCAGAACCTGTAGCAGCACCGTTAAAAGGTTCAACCGTAGTTGGAAAATTATGCGTTTCCGCTTTAAGCGAAATAACCGATTTCACATCTTTTTTTTCGTAAAAATCAGGTTTATCGGCTGTTTTTGGAGCAAATTGCTCTATGGTTGGCCCGTCAATAAAGGCAACATTGTCTTTGTAAGCAGAAATAATAGAATTAGGATTTACATTAGAAGTTTTTCTAATCATACCAAATAAAGAGTTTGGTTTTTCTTCTCCGTCAATAATAAAAGTTCCATTAAATATTTTATGCCGACAATGTTCAGAATTTACTTGTGAGAATCCAAAAATTTCTGAATCGGTTAATTTTCGGTTTAATTTTTTAGAAAGATTTTTTAAATATTCAATCTCTTCATCATTTAGTGCCAAACCTTCTTTTTGATTGTAAGTAGCAATATCTTCAATTTCTAAAACAGGTTTGGGTTTCATATCAACCGTAAAGATATCCTGATCTATTTTTGTGTAAAAATGTTGGATCATAGGATCATAATCAGGCTTATCTGTATCTTTTTTGAAAAATTCTTCAATACGGGTAATTCCTGTAATTCCCATGTTTTGCGTAATTTCAACTGCATTTGTACTCCATGGAGTAATCATTTCTTTACGTGGACCGATAAAATATCCAATAATTTCTTTCTGTTCAATTTGATTTGCATCTCCGAAAAGCCAAAGTAGTTTTTCTAAATTTTTATTATCAAATTTTACATTGGCTGAAACAGTAAAAATGGTGTTGTTTTTTGCAAAAAAATAGATCATGTTTAAATAAATTAGAGAATAAATTTAAAGATGCGAATTTACGGAAATCCCTTTGCATTTGCTTATGAATGTTGATAAGAATCAAAAAATAATTTAGGAATGTAAACTGTGAAAATTATTTATAAAGTCATTTATATAAAATTAAATTCTATTGAGCATTTTGTGTAATCTTATCGTACTACGATAATTTATTTTAATCGAAAATTGATCAAAAGAGTTTTAAGTTAATTAATTAAATTCTATCAATTTATTTTTTCAATGGAAGTATCACCAATAATAATTCCTTTATTGATTTCAGGATTTCCTGAATATCTTATTTCCGCCTCTCCATAAGAAGTTATTTTAATACTTTTAGATGCATTTACTTTAATCTCACTTTCGCCATAGACTGTAATTTTAATAGATTCGGTTTCTACAGCCAAAGAATTAATTTCACTCTCGCCATAAGCAGTAATTTTTTGCTTTCCAATAGTTCCTTTTTTTATATTTAAAATACTTTCACCATAAATAGTTGTATTCAATGATTTTAGCTTTACTTCATTAAGTGTTACTTCGGATTCACCATAAATTATCAATCTAAATTTATCATTATTCAAAGTGCTTTTACAAATAAATTTTTGCTCTCCTCTTAAAGAAAGGTCATTTAAATTTTTATAAAAAATGGTAGCCTTAACTGCCGTACCTTTATAAATTGGTCGTTTTACTTTGTGATTATTATTTTTTTCTGTTTCATTTTTGGTAATATATTTTGCATCATCTAAATAAATATGTAGTGTTTTGCCAGAAACTTCAATATTAAGTTTTTCTATAGAAACTGTAATATCATTGATCAATACAGTTTCTTTATCACCTTGCTCAAAATTCACCTGAATATGTGGACTTACAATAACTTTATCAAAAGATTCAACCGTAAATGTTTTAATTTGAGCCAATATTTGACCAGAATTCAGAAGCAAAATGAATATAATAAATTTAATTTGACTAATTTTTATTGTGCTTTCTTTTTTAAATTGTGATACCATTTTTTGATTTTTTAGGATTGATTTAATGAAAGAATATTATTTTTTAAAATGTTACACCTTGGTATTTTAGGAATAAATTATTATGGACAATAAATATTTAATAGGTATTTTTATACCTTTTTAGTGTCAATTTTTTCCATTAACGCCATATAAAATCCGTCAAAACCTGATTTGGCTGGTGATATTTTATTTTCATTTACTAATTTAAAGTCTTTGTTATTTCTTAAAAACTTTTCTATCTGCATTTCATTCTCAGAAGGAAGAACAGAACAAGTAGCATATACCAATTTTCCACCAGATTTCACCATTTTAGAATAACTCTCTAAAATTTCAGTTTGTGTTTTTTTAATTTCTTCAATAAACTCAGGTTGTAGTTTCCATTTGGCATCAGGGTTTCTTTTTAAAACTCCTAATCCGCTACATGGTGCATCAATTAAAACTCGATCGGCAGTATTTTTTAATTTTTTGGTTGTTTTTGTACTTTCAATATGGCGGGTTTCAATATTATGGGCACCATCTCTTTTTGCTCTTCGTTTTAATTCTTTTAGTTTATTTCCGTAAATATCTAATGCAATTATTAGTCCTTTATTTTGCATTAACGAAGCTAAATGAAGCGTTTTTCCTCCTGCGCCAGCACAAGCATCAATAACACGCATACCTGGTTTTACATCTAAAAATGGAGCAACCAATTGAGAAGAAGCATCTTGTACTTCAAAAAATCCTTTTTTAAAAGCATCTGTTATAAATACATTTTTGCGTTCAGTCAAAACCAAAGCATCTGGTTGAGATTTTAAAATTTCGGTTTCAATACTATCTGTTGCAAGTAGTTTTTTAAGGTAAGATCTATTTGTTTTTAAGGTGTTTACACGTAAAATTACTTTAGCTTGTTCATTTAATGCGATAATTTCTGCCTCCCATTTTTCACCTAGTTCTTTTTCACCCAATTCATCTAACCAATCTGGTATAGATTCTTTAAATTTTCTTTGTTTTTGTAATTCATCAAATTTACCTTTGATTCTTCTTGTAGGTGTGCCTTCAAATTGTTTCCAATCAGGTAAACTATACCCTTTTAAAATTGCCCAAACTGTAAAATTTTTCCATAAATTTTCATTGGTGTAGTGCTCTTTGGTTCCTGCAATTTCATTGTATAATCTTTTCCAACGAACCATTTCATAAATAGTTTCGGCAATGAATTTTCTATCTCTAGATCCCCATCTTTTATCTCTTTTTAGAGCCTTTGCTACAACTTTATCAGCA
This sequence comes from Flavobacteriaceae bacterium, assembly GCA_030633285.1. The sequence continues at coordinate 2,558 of DAOVTC010000088.1, read as the reverse complement.
TACTCATTTTCATTAAAAATTAAATTTAAAGAATCAATAACGGCAAAAACTAAAGTTCTGTGTAAGCGCATTTTATAAATTTTAAGTTTGCAAAGGTACATTAATTGTAGTCGAATGCCGAATATTGAAAGTCAAAAGTTTGAAACTACATTTTTAGACTATAGACTAATTTTTAGTTCTTTAAAAATCTACTAAATAAAATAGATTAAACTCATATTTAATAATATCTAAAAATAATAATAAACTGATTTTTATCAGCAGAAATTTAAGGATTTAATCTTAACTTTAAGAAATATTCTATGGTATTAAAAATAGCTATGAAAATAAATTAAAAATAATCTAAATAAACAAATAAATAATTTTTAAATATTCTGGTATGAGAAAAATGAATAACATTTCGTTAGTATTCCGTACAACAAGAATTGTTTCAATTCTTGGGCTTTTATTTTTATTATTTGGTTGTACTAATAATGCACCCAAAGTTGCCGAAACCTTGAAAGAGGCTGAAACCGTTAGTTTTAATGAGATTATTTGGCACATTAAAGCAATACACCCTGAAGGTGGTTTTTTAGATATTAAGGCTTTAGATAAAGATGGAAATGTCTATGATGTTAAAGCTATACAAAATTCTGACCAACGGAGCCTTATTGATATTAAAGCCTTTGTTGGAGGAAAACGATTACCTGTTAAAATTTTAGTAAGTGACAATAAGTATAAACCAATTAAAGCCGTAGGGGAAGATGGAACTATTTATGATATTAAAGCTCTTACTTCTAAAGGTGATAAATTGGATGTGAAAGGAGTAGGTCGCTCGGGGAATATAATACATATCAAAGCAATTAACAAAGATGGAACTTTTTATGGTGTTAAAGCAATTTCACCAGAAGGCAAACTCAATGATGTAAAAGGTATTAAGGTAACTAAAGAAAATGTTGAGTGTAAGATTAATGGAGTTGAAGTGCACGCACATATTAAAGCATTGCCACCGATGGAATGTTCAGGCAGTAATTTTATTTGGCATATAAAAGCAATCCACCCAGAGGGTAGATTATTAGATGTTATGGCAATAGATAAAGATGGAAATACTTTTGATATCAAAGCAATCAGAGAATCTAACCAACGAAGCCTTATGGATATTAAGGCTTTTATTGGTGAAGCACAATTACCGATAAAAGTTTTATTAAGTGATGATAAATATGCACCAGTTAAAGCTATTGGTGAGGATGGTACCATTTATGATATTAAAGCTCTTACTCCTGAAGGAGATAAATTGGATGTGAAAGGAGTTAGCCGTTCAGGAAATATAATTCATATAAAAGCTATTAACAAAAAGGGAGAGTTTTATGGTATTAAGGCAATTTCACCTGAAGGTCAGTTAAATGATGTAAAGGGAGTTAAAATGTATGATAAACAATTGGAGTTAAAAGTTAACGGAGTTGATGTATTTGCTCATATTAAAGCGATTTCACAAGCAAAATAAAGGTTAATAAATAGTTTGAAAGCAGGCAATTTGCCTGCTTTTTTTGTTTTATAGTTCATGATTTATGATTCATCAGGTGAGTAACGTAGTACTTACAGTCACTCCATGAGTATTTTAAAACTTTTCAAAAACACCGAGACCAAATAGGGCAAAATCATATTTTACAGGGTCTTTTAAATCCATTTTTCTAAGATTTTTATCTAATTCAAACAAAGCTTTTGCATCGTTTTGTTTACGTGATAGCAAGCCTAATTTACGAGCAACATTACCTGAATGCACATCCAAAGGGCAAGAAAGTTGTATAGGAGACAATGTCTCCCAAATGCCAAAATCAACACCAGCATTATCGTTTCTAACCATCCAGCGTAAAAACATGTTGATTCGCTTTGCAGCGGAATTTTTTAATGGATCTGAAATATGTTTTTGAGTTCTGATTGGGTGTTCTATTTCAAAAAATACTTTTTTAAATTGATGGATTGCATTTTGCATGGAATCATTTTCAGCATGTTTTGAAAAAACACTTTCTAACCCATTATGATTTTGGTAGATGTTTTTTAGTGATTTTATAAAGAATCTAAAATCGATTGAGTTAAAAGTTCTGTGGACAAAGTTGTTAAAATCATCTAGTTGATTGTCATTGTGTTGCATGATAAAATCATAAGGAGAATTACCTAATAAATCCATCATTTTTTGCGCGTTTTTGATAATCATCTTTCTATTTCCCCAAGCAATGGTTGCAGTTAAAAAAGCTGATATTTCAACATCTTCTTTTGCAGCAAATTGATGTGGTATTTGAATAGGATCACTTTCAATAAACTTTGGGTTATTGTATTCAATAACTTTAGCCTCTAAAAATTCTTTGAGTTCTTTTTTATTTTTCATTAAACTACTTTTTCAAGCATTTATTTTTTCTATTATTCTAAGTGCTTCTTTAATATAAATGAATATATCTTTGCTAACATCTTCCATATTAGATTTCTTAAGCGCTTTGTGACCAAACCTTGTTATAACCAGATTGTATTCGGGAAAAGAAATGCAAAATTGACCTTTAAATCCAGATTGGTAATAAAACCTTTTG
>DAOVTC010000124.1 GCA_030633285.1 Flavobacteriaceae bacterium | reverse complement strand
TCCTTATTATGTTTCACATTCAACGGGTGTAATTAAAACATTAACCAATAAGCAGAGATTTGATGCATTTCTCGATTCTATTTCCATAGTAAGATTAATAAGGGTAATAGGTTTTTTATTAATATTGTTGGCTGTTTTTGGGTTTTTAGTTTGGATATTCGAACGAAAAAAAAATGATGAGTTTGGTAAAGGAATTAATGGTTTTTGGAATGGACTTTGGTGGTCGGCTGTAACGATGACTACTGTTGGATATGGTGATAAAACACCAAAAACAGTTGGAGGAAGAATTATTGGATTGATCTGGATGTTTGCTGCTATAATCTTAATTTCAGGTATTACAGCAGGAATTACCTCTTCCCTTACCATTGAAAAATTAGGTTTAAATGATAGTGATTTGTCTTCTTTTAAAGAAATTCTCATAGGCACTGTTAAAAACTCAGCAACTGAAGATAGGTTGATTAATAATTATAATTTAAGATCCTACCTTACTTTTGGAGAATTACTACAAGGATTAAAAGATGATGAAGTTCAGGCAATTTCTCATGATGAACCGTTGATACGATTTGCGCTTAAAAATAATGAAGATTTTAAAGATTTTGAAATACTAAATATCTCATTCAATCAATCTTTGTATGCGATGGGTTTTTCCAAAAAGTTAGATGCAAAGGTAAAAGCTGAATTTTCAAAAAAAATATTAGAATATTCTGAAAGTAATGACTGGAAAATCTTATTGTCAAAATATAATTTAATAAGTGATCAGCATTTGGTTTTAGAAACGAAATAAGTTATCGCCTGACTTAATCTACAACATTAGGATTTTTCATTAAACCAAACTTATCCATTTGCATTTCAACAAAATGTTCCAACATTTCCTGAATATCTCCTTCTACAACTGATAGATCTTCTCTGATGGATTGAACAACATTGTCTAAGGATATAAAATATTCATCAAAAGTACCTTCTTCTAAGGGTATTTCCAGATCTTTATAGATCAATGCTAGGTATTCCTTATGTTTATTAAAGTAGCCGACAAAGTGTACAATTTGTTTTTTTGTCATGCTTCTGGGATATAAAGTACCATAGATCTTTAACTGGACAATGAATTGTGAAAAAACAGATACCAATTTAGAACTTGCAACCATAGCAGCCTCACCAATTCTATTTTCTACCTCTTCAATTTCTTCTTTGTCAATGATATTGTCATCATCCATTTTAAAAACTAATTCTAAAATATTTTGATACATATCAATTTTCTTATCAAATAATCTTTTTGCAAACTCACCTTCTCTTTCATGTCTGGATTGTATTTTCATAACAACCGTCATTGCAGCAACTGTAAAAGATGCTCCTAGGGTTGCAGCTAAAATTTCAATTGTAAAATCGCTAACACCCTGTTTAAAAAAAAGATGTAAGAATAAAAACGCAAAAATTGCAAAAACTGCTGCATAAAGTACAATTAAAGTGTCTTTTTGTTTAGGAGATTTATTTTTTTTCATTATGATAGATTTAGTGATTTAAAGATATTCATTTATCCTATGAAATATAAAAATGATCTTGCAATTTATTAAAATGAAATTAATTTTATAATTCTACATTTCTGCTCCATGTTTTGTTAAAATCAATTCTTAGCCCAAGCATAAAAACATTTTTAGGTTTTAGTCCCAGACCATTGATGCTATCTTCAAATTTATATTCTGAATAAATAGATGCATATTTAATAAAACGGTATTGTGCGCCAATTAGATAAAGTCGTTTTCTAAAATCATCAGGTAATAAAGCATTATCTGTTTCAGGTTTTTTATAATTAAAACCAGCAAGAAGTTTTAACTTGTTGTTCAAAATAATATAGGAAGTAACCAATTCAAAACCTTTACCATGATAAACTATAGAGGCAATATCTTCTTCAACAGGATCAATAGTATTGATAAAATCACCATTTTCCTGATTTACAAATGTTCCAGAAATAAATAGAGGCCCCTTATCATAAACCAAACCTGCTGTGAGATACCATGGATCTCCTTCAAGGCCTTGAACATTATTAATTTCTAAAAATCGTGGTCCTAATAATGCTTTATTATATGCTGTACCTAAAGTTAAGTAATCTGTAAGTTTAAATCTTAAGGATGCGCTATAACTATCAAAAAAATTATCTCCACCATTGGCTCTCATTTGTGTTTGTAGTCCTATATTAAATCTTCCAAATGTATTTCTATATATTAAAGCACCTTCGGCTCTACCTGTTCCAGTTTCTCCACCATCAGCACCATCTGGAGAATATACATATGATGCCTGACCACTCATAACATTAAAAATATCTGTTTGACCAGCCACATCTTTATATACACTATTTAACTTACCTAATGTAATAATACCGTACTTATCAAAATTAACTCCTATAAAACCTAAACGAGTTGAAAATGTACTCTTTTTGTCTCTAAATTCCAATAGGGTAAATCCTCCATCATTGGTGTTTGGATCTGCTTGAAAATTAAATTGATTGTCAATTAAATTAATTGCAAATTCACCTCCAAAAAATACTGTATATTCATTGTTTTTACCAAAGTGATAATTAAACTTAAAACCAACTCTTGGACTAGCATCCTGAATTTCGGCTTCACCACCAAATGTTGCCATATGTGCTCTGAAGATTCCATAAGTATTAAAATCTAGGTTTTTTGGTATTTCCTCTTTCTGGCTAAAAATGGAAGTAGTAATAAGCAGGCTTATTAAAAAAGGCACTGTTAATTTCATTATAATACTATTTAAAAAATAAAAAAATTGTTAAATGTAAAACAAAAATAGCTAAATCTATATTTTTTATTAGCATAAACTGTTTCTTAATTATTAGAGGTTATTATATGTTTTTACTCCCAAAATCTAACAACTCGCTCGATTAACCAAAAAGCAGCCATAGAACCTATAGCATAAGCAGGGATTTTTTTGAGTAAAACCGGCCAGTCCTTTTTAAAGGAAATTAATTTAATAAATACCAAGACAATTAATACAAAAGCAATTTGGCCAATTTCAACGCCAACATTAAAAAATGCCAAAGCCCAAGGTATGTCTTGTTGAGGTAAACCAATATCTGCCAAAGCTCCCGCAAAACCAAAACCGTGTAATAAACCAAATGTAAAAGCTACCAACCATGGTTTTTGGCTGGTTAAAGTTTCTTTTCCATTCAGATTTTTTATAATTTCAACCGCTAGAAACACAATACTTAAAGCAATTACAGCTTCTACCGGAGCAGTTGGAAAGTTGACATAACCCAATGCTGCCAAACTGAGTGTTATACTATGTGCTATGGTAAATGCTGTAATAGTTTTTAAAATTCGCCATTTCCCTTTGGTGATCATGATCAAAGCCAAAACAAATAATAAATGATCAATACCCAATAAAATATGTTCAACCCCTAGTTTTGTATAGGTTTTGATCACATCCATTTTAGAGGTTTCACCCGGAATAATACTTGAATCCTTATCGGGTTGAAGCATTAAGGTGACTTTTTGCCCGTTCAAATAAGTTACATTTACCAAAACATCAATCAAAGTTTTATTTAAGCCTTCAATGGTGAGTACTGTTCCTTGCAAGGTTTCCTTTGAGCTAATTTTATAACTATAAATAACCGAATCAGGAGTTTGGTTTGGATTTTCTAAAATGTCTACTAAAAAAGAAGGATGAAAAACGGGTTGAATTCTCGGTATTGCATCTCCCAGCCTCGGAATTTTCCAATAAACATCATAGGTGTTTTCACTTGTTTGAATAATTTGTAAATATGCCGGACGAATTTCGTGAGACAAGCCTTTAAAACCAATCAGCACAAACATAAAAAGTAAAATAAATTGTTTTTTCATCCTACTAATCATTCAATTCTTTTTGTAAATACTCCACAAACTTAGGATCAAAATCTTCTGATTTTATATCTATCTCAATATTGTATTTCTTTTTCATTGCTGTATAGATCTGCTCATTCACTTCTTCTTGTTTATCATATTCAAAATCTCGCATAACATCTTTTCTTCTAAATTCAAAATCAGGTAGTTTTGGCGCTGTCTTATTTGTTATAAATACCAAATGATAACCAAAGCCTGATGGTATTGGACCAACCCATTTATTAATTTTCTGATCTATTAATGCTTCAGAAAATTTTGAACCCAATTGTAACGCCAGCTCATTAGCATTAACATCATTAAAATGATACAAAAAAGGAAGCTTATCACCTTTATCTTTCATTTCTTCAAAGGTTGCTTTAGTGAACTGTTTTAAAGTTTCAGCAGCGTCTTTAAAATTATCTTTTCTCTTATCGGGGCTAAAAGTTATTTGATATAAGGAATAGGAATAGAGTGTTAAATATTTATCGGCATGAGTTTTATAATATTCTTGTAATTCCACTTCCGTAGGTTCTTTTAATGATGCAATATCATTAGATAAAAATTGCATTTTTTGTGCCAGCCTTCTTTTAATGATCTCATCGTTATGATCTAAATTCATATTTAAAGCTTCCTGATAAAAAATTTCTTGTTTTATATTTTGGGCAATTAAATTTTGCAATTCTTTTT
>DAOVTC010000005.1 GCA_030633285.1 Flavobacteriaceae bacterium | reverse complement strand
TGGTGAACAAAATAATGAAATGGAAGCGCATCAACAATTGAATTACGCTACTGAACAAGGTGTTAATTTTATTGATACTGCTGAATTGTATCCGGTACCGGGTAGAATAGAAACACAAGGATCTACTGAAAAATTTATTGGTACTTGGTTAAAAAATAAAAAACGTGAAGACTATATCATCGCATCAAAAATTACTGGTCCAAGTGCTGGGTTGAGTTATATTAGAGATAACATGGGGTTTTCAAATACTGCAATAGATGATGCCATTGAAAAAAACTTAAAACGTTTGCAAACAGATTATATTGATCTTTATCAATTACATTGGCCTGAACGTAATGCTAATTTTTTTGGAACAAGAAATTACAAACATAATTTTGACGATAAATGGGATGATAACTTTAAAGAGGTTATTGAGAAATTAAACTCCTTAATCAAAGAAGGAAAAATTCGTCATTATGGTATTTCTAATGAAACCGCTTGGGGGGTTATGCGACATTTAGATGAAAGTTCTAAAAATGAACTTACCCGTTGTAAAACCATTCAAAATCCGTATTCATTATTAAACAGAACCTTTGAAATGAATTTGGCAGAAATTTCCATGCGAGAAAGTGTAGGCTTATTGGCTTATTCTCCTTTAGCTTTTGGCGCATTAAGCGGAAAATATTTAAATAAAAGTCCTAAAAATGCGAGAATGGAATTATTTCCACAACTAAAAGTTATGCGTAAATATTTAAGTAAAGAGGCTGTGTTTGCAACAGAAAAATACTTAGAATTAGCACAAAAAAATAATTTAAGTCTTGCTCAATTGGCTTTGGCATTTGTTAACCAGCAATCTTTTGTTACCAGTAATATTATTGGAGCAACAACTATGGAACAACTCAAAGAAAATATTAAAAGTATTAATATTAACTTATCAGAAGAAATTTTACGGGAAATTAATGTAATCAATGAATTACAACCTAATCCGGCACCATAATGTTTACTGATTAATTTAAACAGCTTATAAACCTTAAAATTATTTATAGTTGACTGCTAATTTCACAAGATAAATAAACCGAATATATTACAAACAAAAAATTAAAACATATGAAACATATATTTAGCTTCATAACATTTTTAATCTTTTTACAGCCTATAATGGCTCAAGAAAATTATATTCCATCCAAAGAAAATTTAGAAGCTAGAAAATGGTTTCAGGAAGCCAAATTTGGATTATTTATTCACTGGGGTGTATATAGTATACTGGGAGATGGAGAATGGGTAATGAATAATCAAAATATTTCCATAGATGAATATGAAAAATTACCAACATTTTTTAATCCAACTGACTACAATCCTGAAGAATGGGTACAAATAGCAAAAGAGGCAGGAATGAAATATATTACTATAACAAGTAGACATCATGATGGTTTTTCTATGTTTGATTCTAAAGCTACAGGTTATACCATCGTGAATAAAACACCATATAAAAAAGACATTTTAAAACCTTTGGCTGAGGCATGTAAAAAAGAAGGAATAAAGCTATTTTTTTATTATTCTTTATTAGACTGGCATGATGATAATTATTTCCCAAGAGGTAGAACCGGAAAAGATATTCCTGGCAGAAATGATAATGGTGACTGGGAAAAGTATATTGCTTTTATGAAAGCTCAGTTAACAGAACTTTTGACTAATTATGGAGAAATTGGAGGAATCTGGTTTGATGGCCATTGGGACCAAAAAGAATGGGATGGTAAACATTTTGGCGATCTAAAAGTAGATTGGCATTATGATGAGATCTATAGTTTAATTCATGACTTACAACCCCAATGTTTAATTGGTAATAATCACCACATTGCTCCTATTAAAGGTGAAGATTTTCAGATGTTTGAAAAGGACTTACCAGGGCAAAATACAACAGGATGGGGAACAGATACTTCAGATGTTGGTCAATTACCAAAAGAGGTATGTGAAACTATAAATGGTTCATGGGGTTTTAATTTAAAAGATAGAAAGCATAAAACAGATAAAGAACTGATCCAATATCTTGTTAATGCTGCAGGATATGGAAGTAATTTACTACTTAATGTTGGTCCGATGCCAAACGGTAAAATTCAACCCAAACATATTGAATCTTTAAAAAGAATTGGAAAATGGTTAAAAACAAATGGAGAAACAATTTATGGAACTACTCAAGGAGCTATTGCTCCAAACAAAGAAATGGTTTCAACCCAAAAAGGAAAAACTGTTTACCTTCATATATTGGATTCGACTAAAGAGTTGTTTTTTATAAAAGATTTTGAAGGCAAAATAAAAACCATGCAATTCTATAAAAACAAAGAAAAAGTATCTTATAAAGTAAACAATTATGGTATAATTATTGAAATTCCAAAAGAGCAAAAGGATGCTATCGATACCATCATAGAAATAGTATTAAAATAGAACGTCTTATTTCAGTTTTAAAGTTGTAATTAATAACCCAACTTATTTCTTACCCTGTTTAAAACTTCATCAGCAACTTTATGAGCTTTTTTAGTACCGATTTCAAGAGCTTTGTCTATTTCAGATAAATTAATCATGTAATAATTATATAATTCTCGTTCTTTAGCAAATTTTACCAGAAGTAATTCATAAAAAGCTTGCTTGGCATGACCATAACCATAATTACCAGCTAAATATTTTACTCTCAAGTTTTCTGTTTCAGTCTCGTTAGCAACCAATTTATACAAGGCAAATAAATTACAAGCATCAGGATCTTTAGGGTCTTCTAGGGGAGTAGAATCCGTTTTAATTTTCATGATTTGCTTGCGTAATTTCTTGTCTGGTAAAAATATATCAATAATATTTCCTTTTGATTTACTCATTTTTTCACCATCAGTTCCTGGAACGTACATGGTATTGTCTTGAATTTTCGCCTGAGGCGGAATTAAAGTATCTCCCATTTGATGGTTAAACCTATTCGCGACATCACGACTCATTTCTAAATGTTGTAATTGGTCTTTCCCAACAGGTACAACATCTGCATCATACAACAATATATCAGCAGCCATCAACATTGGGTAAAAAAACAAGCCCGAATTTACATCTTCTAATCTGTCCGCTTTATCCTTAAAACTGTGTGCTAAGGTTAATCTCTGATACGGATAAAAACAGCTTAAATACCAAGATAACTCTGTTACTTGTGGTACATCACTCTGACGATAAAAAACGCTTTTCTCGACATCTAAACCACACGCCAACCAAGTAGCAGCAGTACTATATGTATTTTGTTTTAAGGTATTTGCGTCTTTTATCTGCGTAAGCGAATGCATATCAGCAATAAACAAAAAAGATTCTTCTTTTGAATTTTTAGACATTTCAATTGCTGGAATAATTGCTCCTAATAAATTTCCTAAATGAGGAGTTCCTGTACTTTGTACACCTGTAAGTATTCTTGACATAAAGTATGAATTGATTTATATTTTATAGCAATTTATCCTAAAATATTAGAGGCAAAATACTAAGCATTTATAATTATTGGAAACAAAAATACATATTTCAGTAATATATTTTGATAAGATTATAAATTACTATTTTTACGCCCTATGAATTTCTTTAAAAACATATTAATCTTATTTTGGCGTATTTGGTTTTATGGTTGGATGATTGGTACAATTATTTTTGCTCTACCTGTTTTAGTTATTGTTATATCTAGAGAAAAATGGTACCCAATTTTTTTTAAAATTGCTCGGGCTTGGGCAAAAACGATACTATTTGTAATGGGTTTTAAAGCTAAAGTTGTAGACAAACAAAAGCCTAAAAAAAATGAAAGTTATATGTTTTGCCCTAACCATACATCTATGATTGATATCATGTTAATGTTAGCAATAACTGATAATCCCTTTGTTTTTTTAGGTAAAAAAGAATTAGCTAAAATTCCCGTTTTTGGATATGTTTATAAACGAACCTGTATTTTAGTTGATCGAGAAGATACGAAAAGTAGAAAAATTGCATTTTTAGAAGCACAAAGGAAATTACAAAACGGACTAAGTGTTTGTATCTTTCCTGAAGGACAAGTTCCTGATGATGAAAGTATAATTCTGGATAAATTTCATAATGGAGCATTTCGACTGGCAATTGAACACCAAATACCTATTGTACCCATAACATTTTACGATTGTAAAAAAAGATTTTCTTATACTTTTTTTAGTGGAAGCCCTGGAAATTTACGCTTTAAATTTCATGAATTTATTTCAACTACCAATATAACTATAGATGATAGAATAACTCTGAAAAATATAACCCATGAAGTAATATTAACATCCCTTACAGAGGAAATTAAGATAAGCCAAACTTCATTTCAAAAACAGATTATTAATTAATCTTTTAATAAAACTCTAATGGATAAAATAACTTATTACGATCCGAAAGAAGAAAAACTCAATGTCATATCTCATGCATTAGGACTGGTTTTAAGTATTGTTGCACTAGTTTTATTAGTAGTATATTCAAGTATTTATGGAAGTGCTAAACATATTGTTAGTTTTAGTATTTATGGTGCAAGTTTAATTGTATTATATTCTGCTTCAACTTTTTACCATTATTCTAAAAATCCTAAATTAAGAAAAAGATTAAATATTTTTGATCACGCAGCTATTTATATTTTAATTGCAGGAACATATACACCTTTTACTTTGGTTATTTTAAAAGGTTGGATTGGTTGGACTATTTTTGGAGTTTCCTGGGGATTAGCACTAACAGGTGTTATTCTAAAACTTTTTTATACAGGTAAATATGACAAAATCTCAACTTTTGCTTATGTGCTTATGGGTTGGTTAATAATTTTTGCAATAAAACCTTTAGTGAACAACCTACCATTTGAAGGATTAATGTGGCTTTTAAGTGGTGGTATTTTATATACTATTGGTGCCGTTTTGTTTAGCTTAAAAAATTTAAAATACAACCATATAATTTTTCATGTTTTTGTGTTACTGGGTAGTTTTAGCCATTTTATTGCTGTCTTTTTTTATGTTCTGCCTAAAAAGATTTAAGCTGTAGGCATTTAGCAAAAATACTTCTTACTCTTTTCAACTTTCTTCTTATTTACTCTTTTTGATGTAAATACCGAGTTAATTGCATAGACAGATCCAATAAAATAATTTTTGCATTACCATTTCTTTCAATATGGTAAATTGCATCTTCTATTGCAGAATTTATGCTTTCAATGTTTCCTCCATGTACAAAAGGAGCAAATTTATTCAAATCAAAATTAGAAGTCCGTGGTTCAAAAAAAACCAATTTATTTGCTTTATAATTAGTCAGTAAAGCATGACGAAAAAATTGGGAACAATAGTTTAAAAAACTTTTTTGGGTTTCTCTTCCTGTTTTTGCAATTTCCTCGCTCCAAATTATTAAATCTTGAACAACACTTGCGTTACCTTTTGCCCTAAATGCTGATCTTACCCAAGTTATAAACCATTTTTCAAAAACACTTTCATTATCATCATTATGTATTAAATGTAAAGCTTTATTCCAGTTTCCATGAGACTGTTGTGCAATTTTAGCCGCCTGATTATCATCAATTGAATGTTCAATAATTAATGTTCTTTTTATATCACTTTCACTTAAGGCTTTAAAATGTAATACTTGACAACGAGATAAAATAGTTTTAATAATTTGCTCTTCATTTTCTGCAACTAATAAAAACAATGTATCTTGAGGAGGTTCTTCGATGAGTTTTAATAATTTATTAGCAGCCGCAGTATTTAATTTTTCTGCCATCCAAATAATCATTACTTTAAACCCTCCTTCATAAGGTTTTAAAACTAATTTCTTAACAATTTCTTCTGCTTCATTTACACCAATTTGTCCTTGTTTGTTTTCAATTCCTAATTGTTGATACCAATTAAACAAACTTCCATAAGGTGTATTTTCAATAAAAGTTCTCCAATCATCTAAAAATAAATTGCTAACAGGATGCTTTTTAACTTTATCATTTACTGCTACTGGAAATGCAAAATGTAAATCTGGATGTGCTAATTTTTGAAACTTCAAATTACAAGCTTCGTCACCGGTGTTATTCTCACCTTTTGAATTTCTACACAAAATATACTGAGCATAAGCAATAGCCATCGGTAAAGCACCGCTTCCTGTTGGTGCAACAAAAAGTTGTGCATGAGATATTCTACCTTTTGATACGGTTTGAATCAAATGTTTTTTAATCTTCTCTTGCCCAATGATATCTTTAAAAAGCATATAATATATTCTATTTTACAAAGAAAATAAAAAGTTAGCAGTTTTTTAGTTAATCTCTTATTATTTTCAATTGTTAGCATTTGGTTAAAATTTAAAAAGATATGTTAAAGTTAAAAAAACAGTACTTTTGCTCAAAATCAAAAAAATTGATATTTTCTTTTTACTCAAACCTAGAGTATTCAAACTTTACTCTAAATAACTAATGGTTATCATCACTTTACAACGAAAAAAATGTATTGGTTGCAATTACTGTGTTGAGTTGGCTCCAAATCAGTTTCAAATGTCAAAGAAAGATGGTAAAGCAGTATTATTACATACTAAAGATAAAAAAGGGTTTTTTACTTTAAAATCACCTGATATGTCAATCTTTGAAAACGTATCAAAAGCAAAAGAAGCTTGCCCTGCTAAAATAATAAGTGTAAAGTTAAAGTAGCATTTAAGATACTTTTATAAATTATTTAGCAATATTGAGTATATTTACCCTTTAAATTTTTCGAACTTTCATTGAGAATTTTAACATTTCTCGATTCAAAATATAAACAAATTATGAGCTGTAAATCTTGCTCAACTACTATAAATGGGTTGCCTCTTGGCTGTAAAAATAACGGAGCTTGCGCATCTGGAAGCTGTGATAAATTAACAGTTTTTGATTGGCTTTCAAACATGACTTTACCTAATAATCAAGAACCTTTTGATATAATGGAAGTCCGTTTTAAAAATGGAAGAAAATCTTTTTATAAAAACACTAAAAAAATTCCTATTTGCATAGGAGATATTGTTGCTGTTGAAACTTCGCCTGGTCATGATATTGGTGTTGTTTCCCTTAGCGGAGAACTGGTTAAAGTTCAAATGCGAAAAAAACATGTTTCTGTTAACAGCAAAGAACTGAATCAAATTTACCGTAAAGCATCACAAAAAGATATTGACAATTGGATTTCAGTTCGAGAAAAAGAACCAGAAGTTCAACAAAAATCAAGATTAATAATTAGCCGTTTGGGCTTGCAAATGAAACTTTCTGATGTTGAATTTCAAGGTGATGGTAATAAAGCAACTTTTTATTATACTGCCGATGACCGAGTAGATTTTCGTCAATTAATTAGAGAATTAGCCGGTACCTTTAGTATTCGTATTGAAATGAAACAAGTGGGTTTACGCCAAGAAGCTGCTCGCTTAGGCGGAATTGGCTCTTGTGGTAGAGAACTTTGTTGCTCAACATGGTTAACTGATTTTAGATCAGTAAGTACCTCTTCTGCTCGTTACCAACAATTATCTCTAAATCCACAAAAATTATCTGGTCAATGCGGAAAGTTAAAATGTTGCTTAAACTATGAATTAGATTCGTATTTAGATGCATTAAAAGATTTTCCTAAAACAGACCTATACTTACAAACTGAAAATGGACCAGCAATTTTTCAAAAAATGGATATTTTTAATGGCTGGCTTTGGTATGCTTACAAAGAAAACCCTGTACACTGGCACAAATTAACCGTTGAACAAACTAATCAAATAATTGCTTTGAACAAAAGCAATAAAAAAATACAAAGTTTAGAAGAGTTTGCATTAGAATTAGATACAACAGATGAATCTAATTTTACAGACTTAGTTGGGCAAGATAGCTTAACAAGATTTGATAAACCAAAATACAGAAAGAAACGAAGAAAAAGCAAAAATTCTCGAAATAGAAATTTTAGAATTAATCATCAAAAGAAAAACAAATAGTATCCTAAATGCAATTAAAAAAAAATAAATCCATTTTATATAATACTACCCTGCTTTTAATCGTTATTTTAAGTATGATTTCCTGCACCAATAATATGGTGTTTAATCAATACGAAAATATTGAACAAGCGAAATGGCACAAAGATTCAATTATTAAATTTAATATAAATTCAATTGATACAATCTCAAAAAACAATATTTACGTTAATCTTAGAAATAATAAAGACTATGAGTTTAGTAATTTGTATTTAATTGTTGGTATAAAATTCCCTAATAATTATCATATTGTAGATACTTTAGAATATGAAATGACTAATCCTGAAGGAAATTTTTTAGGTACAGGTATCTCAGATATTAAAGAAAATAAATTAGAATATAAAACCTTTGTAACTTTTCCTATTAAAGGAGATTATGAAATTCACATACAACACGCTATGCGAAAAACAAGTAATATAGATGGAATTATTTACCTTAACGGAATAACTGATGTTGGGTTGCAAATTGAAAAAGCGAAATAATAATGACCAATAAAAAAAATAAAAAAACCACCACTTCAAAATTCACAAAATGGATTTGGAAAATATTTTTTGGTGGATTAGTCTTTATCTTTCTTGTTTTTTTATTAGCCTCTTTAGGGGGGGTTGGTAAATTACCAACCTTTGAAGAATTAGAAAATCCTGAAAATAATTTAGCTACAGAAGTAATTTCTATTGATGGAGTAACATTAGGAAAATACTATCGAGAAAATCGTACTCCTGTAAAATTTACTGATCTACCCGATAATTTAATTCAAGCACTAATTGCTACTGAAGATGAAAGATTTTATGACCATTCTGGTATTGATTTTAAAGGCACAGCAAGGGCTTTTGCTTATTTAGGAACAAAAGGAGGTGCAAGTACAATTACTCAACAATTGGCAAGATTGTTATTTGAAAAAAGAGCAAAAAATAAATTAAAAGCTTTACAGCAAAAAGTAAAAGAATGGGTTATTTCTATCCGACTTGAAAGTCAATACACTAAAAACGAAATAATTACAATGTACCTTAACAAATATGATTTTGGACATAATGCGGTTGGTATTCGTTCAGCTTCAAGAATTCATTTTGGTAAAGAACCCATAGATTTAGCTATTGAAGAATCTGCCATGTTGATAGGTATGCTTAAAAACTCATCACTATATAACCCCATGCGTCGTCCCGAAATGGTACAAGAACGCCGTAATGTAGTTTTTAAACAAATGACCAGAAATGAGTTTATTTCAGAAAAAGAAAAAGATTCCTTACAAAAGTTAGACCTAAAATTAGATATTAATTTAGAAGGTCATAGTGATGGAACTGCTACATATTTTAGAGAATATGTTAGAGAGTTTATGAGAAAATGGATGAAAAATAATCCAAAACCGAATGGTGAGAGTTATAATATTTATCGTGATGGTTTAAAAATTTATGTTACTATTGATTCCCGTTTACAAAAATATGCTGAAGAAGCTGTTAGTGAGCATATAAGTAATTTACAAAAAGTCTTTCTAAAGCAACAAAAAAGAAATAAAACTGCTCCTTTTTATGATTTAGATGCCAAACAAATCAAAAACACAATGCGTTTAGCCATGAAACGGTCAGATCGTTGGCGTAAAATGAAAAAAGCAGGTAAATCTGAAAAAGAAATATTAAAATCTTTCCAAGTAGAAACTGAAATGAGAATCTTTTCCTGGAAAGGTGAAATAGATACTATTTTGACTCCTTATGATTCTATCAGGTATTATAAACATATATTACAATCAGGTCTCTTATCAACCAATCCACAAACCGGACATGTAAAAGCTTGGGTTGGAGGTATAAATTACAAACATTTTCAATACGATCACGTTAAGCAAGGAAAACGTCAAGTAGGTTCAACTTTCAAACCTTTTCTCTATGCAACAGCTATAAATCAATTGCAATTATCTCCTTGTGATGAATATCCAAACACACCATATACAATTCCAAAAGGAAAATATGGATTACAAGAAGATTGGACTCCTAGAAATTCAGGAGGAGAAAAAGCATATGGAGGAATGAGAACTTTGAAAAATGCTTTAGCAAATTCGATAAATGTTATTTCCGCAAATTTAATTGACCAAACTACTCCTGAAAATGTAGTGCGTTTAGCTAATAATCTTGGTATTGATACAGAGATAATTCCCGTACCTTCAATAGCGTTAGGAACTATAGATTTAAGTCTTTATGAAATGATAGGTGCACTTAATACTTTTGCAAATAAAGGTATGTTTGTAAAACCAATGATGATCTTGCGTATTGAAGATAAAAATGGTACAATTTTAGAAGAATTTACTCCAAAAACAAAAGAGGTATTAAGTGAAGATATTGCTTATACTATTATTAATTTAATGGAAGGTGTAACAAAATCAGGTTCTGGTATTCGTTTACGTACTTCGGGAGGTAAATACCCCGATAGTGTTGTTACAGGCTATCCATATAAATTTAAAAATCCTATTGCCGGAAAAACCGGTACTACCCAAAATCAATCTGATGGCTGGTTTATTGGTATGGTTCCTAATTTATCAACTGGCGTTTGGGTAGGTGCAGAAGATCGTTCAGTTCATTTTGTTGATTTGGCCAGAGGTCAAGGTGCCTCAATGGCTTTACCTGTTTGGGCTTTATATATGCAAAAGTGCTATGCTGATGAAGATTTAGACATTAGTTTAGATGAGTTTGAAAAGCCTGAAAATTTAACAATTAAAATTGATTGTGATAATGAAGAAAAAGATCCAAAAAACAAAGATAAAAAAACTCCTAAACCAAGCGATGAAATAGATTTTTAATATGACTTTAAAAACTTCATGGAAACCAAGCAATAAAATTATATCGAATAGCAATATTCATAAAATAATGCTTAAAAATGGTTTTAGTAATTATGATGAATTTTGGAAATGGTCAGTGAAAGAAAAATCTGAATTTTGGTCACAAACAGTTGAAAATCTAAACATTAATCTTCAAAAAAAATTTACTTCTATTGTAGATGTTTCTAAGGGTGTAGAACAAGCACAATGGTTAAAAAATGCCAAACTTAATATTGTTGATTCTTGCTTTCAAAATGATGACGAAGCAATCTCTTTAATTTTCCAAAAAGAAAATAAAGAGATTCAAAAAATTACACAAAAAAGCTTAAGAAAACTTGTAAATCAAATAGCCAATAGCCTAAGAAGTATAGATATCCAACAAGGTGATTTTATTGCTATTGACATGCCAATGTCTTTGGAAGCTGTAGCAATTTACCTTGCAGGAATTAAAGCGGGAAATCCTGTAGTTACAATAGCTGATAGTTTTGCACCAAAAGAAATTGCAGTTAGACTAAAAATAACAAAGCCAAAAGTAATTTTCACACAAGATGTTTTAGAACGTGCTGATAAAATTTTACCTCTATATCAAAAAATTGTTGAAGCTAACCCTTTAAAAGTTGTAGTGATAAAAGTTGGTAGTAAGAATATTTCTTTACGAAAAAATGATATTTATTTTGATGATTTCATTGGAGATAATGATCATTTTAATAGTGTTGTTCAAGATCCTGATGATACAATTACAGTATTGTTTTCATCTGGAACAACTGGTGAACCAAAAGCAATTCCTTGGACACATACCACCCCAATAAAAAGTGCATCTGATGGTTATTATCATCACAATATTCAAAAAAATGATGTTGTCTGCTGGCCAACTAATTTAGGTTGGATGATGGGACCTTGGTTGGTTTTTGCTGCATTAATTAACAATGCTACTATAGCATTGTATTACGGAGCTCCTATGGGGGAAGAATTTGGAAAATTTGTTAAAGACACTAAAGTTACCATGCTAGGAGTAGTTCCAAGTATAGTTAAACAATGGAAAATAACGAGATGCAATGAACAACTAGATTGGAGTGCCATAAAATGTTTTAGTTCAACTGGTGAAATTTCTAATCCTAAAGAAATGGAGTATTTAATGCAATTAGCCAATAATAAGCCTGTTATTGAATATTGTGGTGGAACTGAAATTGGCGGAGGTTACGTAACCAGTACAATGGTACAGCCAAATATTGCAAGTACATTTTCAACACAAGCTCTAGGAGGTGAATTCATTTTATTAAATGAAAATCATGAATTAAGTAATAAAGGTGAAATGTTTTTAATCCCTCCAATAATGGGGTTATCAAATACATTATTAAACAGAAATCATCATGATGTTTATTATAAAGGTACTCCAAAATTTAATGGAAAAACTTTACGTAAACATGGAGATGAATTAGAACTATTACAAAATGGTTATTACAGAGCGCAGGGAAGGATTGATGATGCAATGAATTTAGGAGGAGTTAAGGTGAGCTCTATTCAAATTGAAGAACTTATTAATCAGCTTGAATTTATAAAAGAATCTGCTGCAATTGCCGTTTCTCCTAAAGGTGGTGGACCAAGTATTTTAGTAATATACTATGTAAAGAATAATGATAATTTTAACATAAACGAAAGGCTTTTAAAAGCCAAACAAATCATAAGAAAAAAATTAAACCCATTATTCAAAGTATCTGAATTGATACTTATTGATAAATTACCTCGAACCGCTTCAGGTAAAGTTATGAGAAAAGATTTACGTAAACAATATAGTGAGAAGTAAGTAGTATCAATTAATAATTTGTAATACAAATAAACAAAAAATAATGAAAATTATATCATACAATGTAAACGGTATACGTGCAGCAATAAAAAAAGGTTTTTTAGATTGGTTGAAAGCTGCAAATCCTGATATTATTTGTATTCAAGAAACCAAAGCTCATAAAGAACAGCTTGAATTACAACATTTTGAAGATTATGGATATCCATATCATTATTGGTTTTCC
>DAOVTC010000051.1 GCA_030633285.1 Flavobacteriaceae bacterium | reverse complement strand
TTCTATTACTCGTGATGTTTCGGGTGAAGGAGTACAACAAGCTTTGTTAAAATTGTTAGAAGGTACAGTTGTGAATGTTCCACCTAAAGGAGGGAGAAAACATCCTGATCAAAAATTTGTTGAAGTAAATACTAAAGATATTTTATTTATTGCAGGCGGTGCTTTTAGCGGAATTGATAAAGTTATAAGCAAGCGATTAAATATGCAGGCCGTTGGTTATAGTGCATCAATATCTGATGATAAAGTAGATCAAGAGAATTTATTACAATATATTATACCAAGTGATTTAAAATCATTTGGCTTGATTCCTGAGATTATTGGTAGACTTCCATCTTTATCCTTTCTGAGACCTTTAGATAAAGAAACATTACGTTCTATATTAACAGATCCAAAAAATGCAATTATTAAACAATACAAAAAATTGTTTGAAATGGATGGTATAGATTTCACAATTGATGATAAAGCCTTAGATTTTATTGTAGATAAAGCAATTGAGTATAAGTTAGGTGCTCGTGGTTTACGCTCACTTTGTGAAGAAATTTTAACAGACGCTATGTTTGAATTACCTAGTAGTGAAGAAGTAAAGCTAAAAGTAACCAAAAAATATGCGGAAGACAAAATAACAAAATCTACAATTAAAAAATTAAAAGCAGTTTCTTAGAAAACTTAAGATTACGAAATTATTATTATCCTATTTGGTATTAAAACCTTATAGGATTTTTATTTATTGGTGTATTAGTAGCTAATTTTTTATATTTACCTTCATTATATGTAGATTTGTTTTTTTAAATTTTTTAATTTGATTTCAAGAGATACCATTGATAAAGTTTTTGAAACTTCTCGAGTTGAAGAGGTGATTGGTGATTTTGTCAATTTAAAAAAAGCCGGAGCTAATTTCAAAGGATTAAGTCCTTTTGCCGATGAAAAAACACCATCTTTTATGGTGTCTCCGGTAAAACAAATATGGAAAGATTTTAGTACAGGTAAAGGTGGTAATGCCATTACTTTTTTAATGGAACATGAGCATTATTCTTATCCAGAGGCAATTCGTTTTCTTGCTAGAAAGTACAATATTGAAATTGAAGAAACTGAACAATCAGATGAGCAAAAGCAACATGCTGATGAAAGAGAAAGTATGTATTTGGTTTCTGAATATGCAAAAAATTACTTCCATGATATTCTTTTAAATTCTGAAAGAGGAAAAGCTATTGCTTTAACGTATTTTAAAGAGCGAGGTTTTAGTGATGAGATCATTAAAAAATTTGAGTTGGGTTATGCTTTAGATGAGTGGACAGCCTTTACAGATGCTGCTCTAGAAAAAAAATACGATCTTAAGTTTTTAGAAAAAACAGGACTTACCATAGTAAAAGAAGCAAGCTCTCCAGTTGAACAAGCGAGGAAATTTGATCGTTTTAAAGGGCGAGTACTTTTTCCTATACACAGTATGAGTGGTAGGGTTTTAGGTTTTGGTGGAAGAACCTTATTAACTGATAAAAAAGTTGCCAAATACCTTAATTCTCCTGAAAGTGATATTTACCATAAAAGTAAAATTTTATATGGTATTTATCAAGCAAAGCAAAGTATTGCAAAAGAAGATAATTGCTATTTGGTAGAAGGATATACCGATGTAATTTCTTTATATCAATCTGGTATTACAAATGTTGTGGCTTCTTCGGGTACAGCTTTAACTTCTGATCAAATAAGATTAATCAATAGATTGACTCCAAATATTACCGTTTTATTTGACGGAGATGCAGCTGGGATTAGGGCTTCAATTCGTGGAATAGATTTGATATTAGAGCAGGGAATGAATGTTAAAATTGTAGCTTTCCCTGAAGGAGAAGATCCAGATAGTTTTGCTAAAAATAAATCTGCTCATGAGTTAAAAGAGTATTTAGAAAATAATGCGAAAGATTTTATTCAATTTAAAACCTCATTATTACTAAAAGACACAAAAAATGACCCGATTAAAAAAGCAGAATTAATTAGAGATATTGTTGCTAGTATTTCTAAAATTCCAAACAATATTCAAAAAGAAGTTTATGTGCAAGAATGTGCAAGACTTATGGATATATCGGAAAATGTTTTGTTTAATGAGCTGTCGCAAATTCTTAAAAGAGAAAAAAGAGAAGCATCAAAAAGGCAACCTATTTCTCTTACACCTTTTACGGGTGTAAAAAAAGAGGATAAGCAAGTTGAAAAAATTGATAGGTTATTGGTGCTAGAATCATCGTTAATTTGGGTTTTGTTATTGTATGGAAATAATGAAGTTGATTTTGTTGATTATGTAACTGTAATTGATGATGATGGTAACAAAAAAATTCAAAAAGAAGATTACATTAATGTTGTTTCTAATGAAATTTATGTCAACCTTCAAGAAGATGAAATTGAATTTACAAATCCAATTTTTTTAAAAATATATTATGAAATAATTCATCAGCTAAATCAAAGTCAGGATATTAATATTGAGTCGTTTATCAATCATATTGATATTGAAATATCAACAGCAGTAACCAATATTTTGATGGATGAAGAAAAAGAAGTGTTGAGTGATTGGGAACGTCATAATATTTTTCCTAAAAGTAAAGAAAAAGGATTGCCAAAATTTGTTCCAGATGTTATTTATAACCTACGAACATTATTAATCAAACAAAAAATTCGGTTATTAACTGAAAAAATGAATCCTACCAATTTAGAAGATAATGAAGAAGAAATTGATAAAGAGGAAATTAAAAAGACAATTATGGATTATACCCAATTAAAAAATTTATTGGCAGAAAAACTGAATATTGTTGTAAATTAATTCTCTTATTTTTTTATTTCTTTAGAAATCTCACAAACAGGAATTGCTACCATTTTATGCAAGTTTGCACGATGAAGTTTGGTGTAAATTTTAAAAACTTCTTTTTTTCTACCCTCAAAATCATTTACATCTTTTTTATCATCATATTTTTTCATAGCCCATTCTAACTCATCATAATTAGCTCCTAGTTGATCTTCGTCTGTACGTGAATCACCAAATAAACCATCAGTTGGTTGTGCAGATTGTATATCATTATTAACATCTAAATAATTTGCCAATTCATAAACTTCAGATTTTAATAAATCTGCAATCGGACTCAAATCAACTCCGCCATCGCCATACTTAGTGTAAAACCCTACACCAAAATCTTCTACTTTATTACCAGTACCAGTAACTAATAAACCTTTTATCCCTGCAAAGTAGTACAAGGTAGTCATACGTAACCTTGCACGAGTATTGGCAAATGATAGATCAATTTTTTCTTTACTTTCATTTTTGGGTACAACATTTTTAAATTCTTCAAATGGAGAAGTAAGATCTACCAAATTAGAACTTACATTGTTAAATCTTTTTTTTAATTGCTGAATATGCTCTTTACCACGATTAACCTGATTTGCATCTTGATGAATAGGCATTTCAATACACATGGTTTGTAAACCAGTTTTGGCACAAAGTGTTGAAGTTACGGCTGAATCAATTCCGCCAGAAATTCCTATAACAAAACCTTTTACATTAGCTTTGACGGCATAATTTTTTAACCAATTAACAATGTGATTTGTTACCTTTTCTGTATTCATTCTCAAAGTATTTATTAAATTTGCTGACTACAAAAATATTAAATTTTATTTTTGGAATTTGGATTAGATTCAAATAATAAATTTTATACACCATAAATATAACCAGATGAAATTAAAATTGTTTTCACTTTTACTGTTTTTAAGTATTTTGAGTTGTTCAAAAAAAGAGAATAATAAAGTTAATACAGACAACATAAAAGTTGATGTAGTTGTTGATCGTTTTGATCAAAAATTTTATACAACTCCACCAGAAAACTTATCTGATTTAAAAAATGAATTTCCATTTTTATTTCCAGAACCTAATCCAGATAGTGTTTGGATAAATAAAATGCAAAATAAAGATGAGCAAGATTTATTTGCAGAATCACAAAAATTATATGCTGATTTTTCAAGTGAAAAAGAGCAGTTAAGCTCTCTTTTTAAACACATAAAATATTATTATTCGGAGTTTAAAGAGCCAAAAGTAATTACCGTTTTAACCAATGTTGATTATGAACATAATGTGATTTTGGCGGATGATTTATTGTTTATTTCATTGGATATATTTTTAGGTAAAAAAAATGAAATATATGATAGTTTTCCAAGTTATGTAAAACAAAATTATACCAAAGAGCATTTGATTGTTGCTGTAGCAGAACCGTTTGCGAAACAATTGATTCCGCCTTTATCAGATAAAAGTTTTGTATCAAGAATGATTCAAGAAGGAAAAAAATTAGCTATGATGCAAGCTTTTTTACCCAATGTTGATGAGGCTGAAATTTTAGGATATACAACAGAACAATTGGTATGGGCAGAGAAAAGTGAAGTCGAAATTTGGAAGTATTTTATACAAAACTTAATGTTGCACAGTACTGACCCTGAGTTGTCAAAACGATTTATTATTGAAGCACCATTTTCTAAATTCTTTTTAGAAATTGATAAAGAATCTCCAGGTAAAATTGGTGTCTGGTTTGGTTGGCAAATAGTACAATCATACATGAAAAATAATAAAATTTCTATACAAGAAATGATGGTTGTAGATAATCAAGAAATCTTTAATCAATCAAAATATAAACCCAAAAAACGTTGATGCGTTAAAGCATTGATTCGTTGAGTAAAAACAAATACACGAATAAACAAATAAACATAACAATGGCAATAAAACATAGATCAGAAATAAATATTAAAGTAGGTTTAGATGAAAATAAAGTTCCCGAAGAATTATTTTGGTCTGCTGATGATGGTGATATAAAAGATATGGAAGCAAAAGCTTTATTACTTTCTGTTTGGGATAGCACAAATAAAGATACTTATAAAATTAATTTGTGGACTAAAGAGATGCCCATAAATGAGATGAAACAATTTTTTCATCAAACCTTGGTATCTATGGCAGATACTTTTGAAACTGCAACAAGTGATGATAAAATGAGTGCAACAATGCGTGATTTTTGTGACTATTTTGCAGAAAAAATGGGGATAAAGAGCAAGTAAATAAGACTATTGTTTAAAATCAGATATCTTATTAATAATACTTTGATAATCAGCATCATTATTGACAAAATCAAGTTCGGTTACATCAATAATTAAGGTGTTTAATTGCTCTTTGGTTTTTATAAAATTGAGGTAGCCTTTATGTATTTTTTCCAAATAGTCAGGTTTGATATTTTGCTCATATTCTCTACCTCGGTTTTTAATATTTTCTATTAACCTTTCTGTATTTTGATATAGATAAACATAAACATCAGGTTTTGATATTTCTTTGTACATAATATCAAACATTTTTCGGTACAAGCTATATTCTTCTTTCGGTAAAGTAATTTGTGCAAAAATGAGCGATTTGAAAATAAAGTAATCCGAAACTATAAAATTTTTGAATAAGTCAAATTGAGCCAAGTCATCAGTAAGTTGGTGATATCTATCTGCTAAAAAACTCATTTCTAATGGAAATGCATAGCGTTCCTTATCTTCATAAAATTTGGGTAAAAACGGATTGTCGGCAAAACGCTCTAATACGAGTTTGGCATTAAAATCATCACCAATTTTATTTGCTAATGAAGTTTTTCCTGAACCAATATTTCCTTCAATTGCTATATAATTATACTTTTCAACTAGTGATATTGGTCGGATTATTTTTAAATCAATTTTTTCAATATCACCTGAATCAGTACAATTTTGTAAACAAATAAGTATTGTTTTTTTAGCAATAGGATGAATTACATTTGGAGCAATTTCTGTTAAAGGAACTAAAACAAATTTGCGCTCTAACATTTTTGGATGAGGAACCTTTAAATTGTTGAAAAAAATAATTTCATCATCAAAAAGTAAGATATCAATATCAATATTTCTATCTTTATAATCAGTAGAATTATTTCTTTCTCTACCGAGTTTATTTTCAATAAGAAGTACAGTTTCTATTAAAACTTCTGGATTTAAATTAGTAGATACTTCTACGCAAATATTAAAAAAATCATCACTTTTAAAGCCCCATGATTTGGTTTTATAAACTGAAGAAACTTTTTTTATATGCCCGATCTTTTCGTCGATAAGATCAACAGTATTTTGAAGAGTCTTTAATTTATCTCCTTTATTGCTCCCTAACGATAGATATGTGGTTCTAACTATTCTCATTTTATACCAAGTGCATGTTAAAATGATTGACAGAAAAATTGATTAATTTTTTTCTTGTTTGAATTTAAAAATCCTTTTGTAGTATTAGCTACGAAATTATTTTTTTCGGGTCATTTTAATATTATAAATGCAAAGAAAATAAAACAATAGGATAAAAGATTATATTTGTTTTTTATTTTTCAACAATTGTAACAATTTAATATATTGTTCGACATATTATAAAATATTTATATGACTTTTTTAAGAGAATTATTAGCGGTTATAGTAGGTGTATTCATTTCATTTTTTATCATGTTTATGGTTTTAATTGCCATTGGTGCGGCTATGGGATCTGCGTTTGGTGAAAAAGATCAAATTACGGTTAAAAACAATTCTGTTTTGGTGTTAAAATTAAAAGAAGAGATAAAAGATTATGCGCCAAAAAGTGGAGATCCATTTGATGAAATATTTGGTTTTGGAGATGAAGCTATGGGGTTAAATACAATAATTAATGCCATTGAAAATGCTAAATATGATGATAATATTTTAGGTATAAGTATTGAAGCTTTACAATTAAATTCGGGTATTGCCCAAACACAAGCAATAAGAGATAAACTATATGAATTTAAAGAATCTGGTAAATTTATCACTGCTTATGCAGATGTTTATGATCAAAAAAATTATTATTTAAGTTCGGTGGCTGATTCAATTTATGTTAACCCAGTTGGCGGTTTAGACTTTAAAGGCTTGTCAGGCGAAATTTTATTTTTTAAAGATTTTCAAGATAAATATGGGGTGAAAATGGAAGTTATCCGTCATGGAAAATATAAAAGTGCTGTTGAACCATTTTTAGCAAATAAAATGAGTGATGCAAACAAAGAGCAAACACAGTAATTTTTAAATTCTATTTGGAGGGA
>DAOVTC010000167.1 GCA_030633285.1 Flavobacteriaceae bacterium | reverse complement strand
CTCAAAAAAGATTTGGTATTACTTCAACAAAAATAGCAAAAGGAGAAAAAGCCAATTTAACATTATTTAATCCTGATGCTACTTATACTTTCTCTGAAGAAAATATTTTTTCAAAATCAAAAAATTCATCTTTCTTGGGCAAAAAATTAAAAGGTTTTGCATATGGAGTTATTGCAAAAAATAAAATGATTTTAAGATAATTTTTTTTGTATTTTTACTAATAAATTAAAACTGCTCAAAATGGATACAGGTACAGTTAAAGAAGGTAAAACTATTGCAATAATCAGTTATTTTCATATTATAGGATTAATTATTGCCTTTATAATGAATCAAAATAAACACAATTCTTTTGCCTCTTTTCATCTTAGACAATCTATAGGGATTATATTATTAAGCTTTATAATTAACTTTATAAGTCGTTATTCTAACTTTGGTTGGATTGATAATCTTTTGTGGTTAGGTGTTTTTGCACTATGGATCATAGCACTTATTGGTGCCATTCAAGGTGAAGAGAAAAAAATACCTATTTTAGGTGATCAATTTCAAGAATGGTTTAAAAATATAGGATAATTATTCAATAACTTATTAAATAAAAAATTATTATTTCTAGCAACCTTTTCATTTTCACCTCTATACTTTTTAAAAATTTGTCAAATTAAATGAAAAAACTTTCTTTAGAGTATCTTATTAGGCTTCCAAAAATTAGTATTGAGAAACCGCCTTTATTAATTATGTTACACGGTTATGGCAGTAATGAACAAGATTTATTTTCTTTTGCTAATGAATTACCAGATGAGTTATTAATTATTAGTGCTAAAGCACCCTTAAGTTTAGGATTTGGTTCTTATGCTTGGTATACTATTCATTTTGACAGTAATGATTCAAGTAAATTTTCAGATATTCCGGAAGCAAAAAATGCTCTACATAAAATAAGTGTATTTATTGATGAAATCATTCAAAAATACAATGTAAACACTACCAATATTTTTCTCTTTGGATTTAGTCAAGGCACTATTTTAAGTACTGCTTTTGCGTTAAATAACCCTGAAAAAATACGGCATGTTATCGCTTTAAGCGGATATATAAATAATGAATTATTAAATGAAAATTTAGAATTAAAATCTTATGATAATCTTGATTTTTTCATTTCTCACGGATCAGTTGATCAAGTAATTCCTGTAGATTGGGCTAGAAAAACTTCTGGAATTTTAAATAATTTGGGAATTAAAAATTCATACCAAGAATATCCTGTTGGACATGGTGTTGCTCCACAAAATTTTTATGATTTAAATTTATGGATAAAAGAACGCTTATAGCTTTCAAATAAAAACAAAAAATATCTGATAAATTCATTCCAGAATATATTCATTTTTTTTTAGCTTCGCATTTAAAAATAATCAGTTAGATCTATTATGAAAAATTATACAAATATTTTCTTATCAGCAATTGTTATAGTAAGTCTATTTTCCTGCCAAGCAGATAAAAAGGACTTAACTTCAATCAATAAATTAAACGATAGTATTAAAAAACAATATGCTCCTGATAAAAGAATTGCCATATATGATATTTCTGTTTCTACAATTCAAAATTCAATCCTTTTAAAAGGAGAATCTGATCAAGCAAATGCTGTAAAAGAATTAAAACAAAAACTAATTGATACCGGAGAACAAATCATTGACAGTATTGTTTTGTTACCTGACACAAGTGTAGGTACATATAAATATGCCGTAGTAAATAATTCGGTTGCAAATATAAGATCAAAACCAAAACATTCTGCCGAACTTGGCACACAAGCTTTATTGGGAATGGGATTAAAAGTTTTAAAAATTAAAGGTAGTTTTTATAGAGTCCAAACTCCTGATGAATACATCTCATGGGTTGATCATGGTGGTGTAATATTAATGGATGAAAATGAATATTTAAATTGGAAGAAAGCTGTTAAAGTAATTTATACCAAAACATTTGGTAACGTTTACCAAGATGAAGATGAAGACTCTAAAATATTATCAGATATCGTACTAGGAGGTCAATTAAAATTATTAACCAAAGGATTGAAGTTCTACAAAGTAGAATATCCAGACAAACGCACTGGATTCATTAAAAATAATGAAGCTGAATTATACAATAACTGGATAAAAAATATACAACCTTCAGGTATATTAGTTGAAAAATACACTCGAAATTTATTAGGCTCACCATATTTATGGGGAGGAACCTCAACCAAAGGAATGGATTGTAGCGGATTTACAAAAACAGTTTATTTAATGAATGGACTTATTATACCACGAGATGCATCACAACAAATAAATGCAGGTAAAGATGTTGATCCCGAATTAAAATTTGATAATTTAGAAAAAGGAGATTTAATGTTTTTTGGTAAAAAAGCTACAGACAGTACTAAGCAAAGAGTTACCCATGTAGGTATATGGTTAGGAAACGGAAAAGGCGAATTTATTCATGCTTCTAAACAGGTGCGATTAAGTTCTATCAATCAAGAATCTGATTACTTTGATGAAAGTAACACCAAAAGATACTTAGGTAGTAGAAGATATTTAGGGGAAAATGATAAAATGATTATCAATTTAAAAACTGATAATATTCTAACTCAACTTAAACAGTAAAAAGTAAATTAAAATTTTAAATACAGAAAAAAGAATTTAATTAAACTCCCAACCAAAAGAAGTAGTAAATACATAATCTGTATCTGACGCACCTTCAATTGGCTGATTATCATAATTATAGGTTAGACTCATTTTGATATATAAATCTAAAGGAAGATCGTATTTCATATCAAAGTTAAAATCAGCCCTATACCTTCCTTTCTCCGTAAGGCTTGGATAAAGAGAGGCAGAAGTTAATAAACTTAAATCTCCAATATCATATTTATTAAAACCCAAACCAAAATATAATTCTGAACTTTTTTTAGACGACGTATCATCTATAAAACTTTCATTAGTATAAGCTAATCCACCATTAGCAGCTAAGTATAAATTGTTATTATGAAGAAAATAATATCCAATACCCATTTTATATGTCGATCTTAAATTCAGCTTTTGTTCATTATTTGATAAATATATTGCACTTATTTGTGCAAACCAATCTCCTGGCAAAAAATAACTTACATCCACATTACCATCCATCCTGCTAATATCAGAAATACTATCTTGTCTGCTTAAAACAGTTTTAAAAGAACCATTCGTTCTCCATTTATTAGCTAAATAACTATAACTAAGACTTGAATTTAATTGTTTTAAATTATTTGCTTTAGTTACTGTTATTCCAAAATCAATATCAATGGTCAATCTACTTAAAAAATTCTTACCAATAGGTTCTAAGAATATTATATCCATTAAATCCTCTTCCT
>DAOVTC010000027.1 GCA_030633285.1 Flavobacteriaceae bacterium | reverse complement strand
TGACTAGGTAATTCACCTTTAAATAAGAAAGACAATACTTCTTTATTTACTTTATCTAGCATGATTTTAAACAATTCAAAAGCTTCAAATTTGTAAATCAATAAAGGATCTTTTTGTTCATATGTAGCATTTTGTACAGATTGCTTTAAATCGTCCATTTTACGCAAATGGTCTTTCCAAGTTTCATCAATGATTGCTAAAGCAATATTTTTTTCAAAATCTGTAATTAATTGCTTACCATTGGTTTCATAAGCATCTTTTAAATTGGTGACAACTTGTAATGTTTTGATTCCATCAGTAAACGGAACTACAATTCTTTCATAACGATCACCTTGTTTTTCGTAAACATCTTTAATTACTGGGTAAGCGGCAACTGCATTTGCTTCAATTTTATTTTTATAATGCTTGTAAACTGATTGAAATAATTCTTCAATTAAAACTTGTTCATCTTTTTCATTGAATTCTTCTTTTGAAAAAGGAGATGTAGTTGATGAAAAGCGTATCAATTCAAATTCAAAATTTGAATAATCATTGTTTGGTTTGTTATCCATTACTATGGTTTCACAAGTATCATAAACCATATTTACGATGTCAACTTGTAAGCGCTCGCCGTATAAAGCATGGCGTCGTCGTTTGTAAATTACTTCACGTTGCGCATTCATGATATCATCATATTCTAACAATCGTTTTCGAATACCAAAATTATTTTCTTCAACTTTTTTCTGAGCTCTTTCAATTGATTTCGAAATCATTGAATGTTGGATAACTTCTCCTTCTTTTAAGCCCATTTTATCCATCATTTTAGCAATTCTTTCAGATCCGAATAATCGCATTAAATTATCTTCTAAAGAGACATAGAATTGCGACGAACCAGGATCACCTTGACGACCTGCTCTACCACGTAATTGGCGGTCAACTCTACGAGAATCATGACGTTCAGTACCAATAATTGCTAAACCTCCAGCCTTTTTTACTTCATCAGTAAGTTTAATATCAGTACCACGACCAGCCATGTTTGTTGCTATAGTTACAACTCCAGGATTACCAGCAGATGCAACAATATCAGCTTCTTTTTTATGTAATTTAGCATTAAGCACATTATGGTCTATTCTTTTTCTTGTAAGTAATTTAGAAAGCAATTCTGAAATTTCAACAGAAGTTGTTCCTACTAAAATAGGACGCTTTTCGTCAACTAATCTAACAATTTCATCAATTACTGAATTGTATTTTTCACGTTTGGTTTTGTAAATTAAATCCTCACGGTCATCACGAATTAATGGTACATTGGTTGGAATTTCAACAACATCCAATTTATAAATTTCCCAAAATTCACCTGCTTCAGTTACAGCTGTACCTGTCATTCCTGATAGTTTGCGGTACATTCTGAAATAATTTTGCAAAGTAATTGTTGCAAAAGTTTGAGTTGCATCTTCAATTTTTACATTTTCTTTTGCTTCTATAGCTTGATGTAAACCATCAGAATAACGTCGACCATCCATTACACGACCGGTTTGTTCATCAACAATTTTTATTTGATCTTCAATAAGAACATATTCAACATCTTTTTCAAAAAGAGAGTATGCTTTTAATAATTGATTTAATGTATGAATGCGTTCACTTTTTATACTAAACTCTCTATATAATTCTTCTTTTTCTTTAACCTTTTCTTCATCAGAAATATCTTTATTATCTATTTTTCCAACCTCTATTCCCATATCTGGTAATACAAAAAAGTGGTCTTCAGTATTTTTACCAGCCAAATGTGAAATACCTTTATCGGTTAAATCAATTGAATTGTTTTTTTCATCAATAATATAATACAACTCTTCGTCAATTTTAGGCATTTCACGATTGTTGTCTTGCATATAGAAATTTTCAGTTTTTTGCAATAGCTGTTTAATCCCTTCTTGACTTAAATACTTGATTAAAGCTTTGTTTTTTGGTATCCCTCTAAATGCTCTAAACAATAAAAAACCACCTTCTTTGGTTTTTTTATCAGCAATAAGCTTTTTAGCTTCAGCAAGAATACCTGTTAAATATCTATTTTGAAGCTTGACAATTTCGTCAACTTTTGGTTTTAACTCGTTAAATTCATGACGATCTCCTTGAGGAATAGCTCCTGAAATAATTAAAGGTGTACGTGCATCATCTACTAAAACAGAGTCTACCTCATCAACTATGGTAAAATTATGAGGGCGTTGTACCAGGTCATTTGGTGAATGAGCCATATTATCACGTAAATAATCAAAACCAAACTCGTTATTTGTTCCATAGGTAATATCTGCCTGGTAAGCTTTTCTTCGTGCATCAGAATTTGGTTGGTGATGGTCAATACAGTCAATTGATAATCCGTGAAATTCAAAAATTGGACCCATCCATGCAGCATCTCGTTTTGCTAAATAATCATTTACTGTAACAACATGAACACCGTTTCCTGTTAAAGCATTGAGATAAATTGGTAAGGTAGCAACTAAAGTTTTACCTTCACCTGTCATCATTTCAGCAATTTTTCCTTTGTGTAAAACTGAACCACCAATGAGCTGGACATCATAATGAACCATATCCCAAGTTATTGGTTTTCCGGCAGCATCCCATGAATTATTCCAAATGGCATCTTCACCTTCTAAATTGACATATTCTTTTGTTGACATTTCACGATCAAAAGGAGTAGCTTTAACTTTTAAAGATGAATTATTTACAAAGCGTTTTGCAGTTTCTTTCATAACGGCAAATGCTTCAGCTTGAATATCATTTAAAACTTCTTCGGATACTTGATAAGCTTCATCTTTAAATTGATCAATTTCTTTATAAATATCTTCTTTTCTATCAATATTAGCCTGCTCTATTTCGCTTTCAAGCTGTTCAATTTTGTCATTAACTGGTTTTGTTGCTGAATCAATTTTATTTTTAAATTCAACAGTTTTAGCTCTTAATTGATCTAATGTTAAGGTAGCCATTTCATCATCAAACGATTTTACATCAGCAACAATGGGTTGTAATAATTTTAAGTCTTTTTTCTTTTTATCACCTACAAAAACTTTTAATACTGAATTAATAAAACTCATATCTTTTAAATATTATTCCCAATAATTAAATTGAGAGATTATATGTTATCAATAGCAAAATTAGGCAATAAATTTGATGAAGAGTATAAAAAAAAGCCTCGCTGGAGACTTTTAATTTTAATATTCATCTTCGTTCCAGAGGAAATCCTCATCTGTAGGATAATCTGGCCAAATTTCTTGAATAATTTCATAACTTTCGCCTTCATCTTCTAGGGCTTGTAAATTTTCAACAACTTCTAAGGGAGCTCCTGTTCTTATTGCATAATCTATGAGCTCGTCTTTTGTTGCCGGCCAAGGTGCATCACTTAAATAGGATGCTAATTCTAATGTCCAATACATAATTGAAAACTAATTTTGTTTAAAATGCAAAAGTAATTTTTTTGTTCAAAAAAGCAAGCTTTTTATGTATTATTTTTTAATAATTTTAAGAACGTGTTTTATCACCTTTAATCCTGATTAAAAATAGAAAATTATTAATTATTTTTTCTTTGTAATCCATGGGATTTCGGTTGCTTTATTATCAATTGTCAACTTTCGTGCCAGTACAAATAAATAATCTGATAAGCGATTTAAATAAATCAAAATACAGTTGTTAACTCTTTCGTTTTCATTTAGTTCAACTGTGATTCTTTCTGCTTTTCTACAAATACATCTTGCAATATGACAGAATGACACTGTTGTATGGCCTCCAGGTAAAACAAAATTTGTCATAGGTTTCAGTAAAGCATTCATATTGTCAATTTCTTTTTCTAAAAAAAGTATATCTTTTTCACTAATTTTCTGAATATCTAATCGGTTTTTTCCACTTTTCAATTTTTCTTTGTTTGGCGGAGTTGCCAACATGGAACCAATTGTGAAAAGTTCATTTTGAATTTTAATTAATGTATCAAAAGTTGTTTGATCTAATTTTTGATCTCTAATTAAACCAATATAAGAATTGAGTTCGTCAACTGTTCCGTACGCTTTAATTCGTAAATTATATTTTTTTACACGAGTTCCTCCAAATAGTGAAGTTTCTCCTTTATCGCCTGTTTTAGTATAAATTTTCATAGATCAAAAGTAAAAAGTAAAAAGGATAAAGGCAAAAGTTACAGTTAAAATTTTTACTTATTAAATTCTGATTATAAAATGCTCCTTAGGTTGTTCTTTCCTAAAAAAAACTATTCCCCATTGAAATGTATCAATACTAACAGTTACTTTTTCATGATTTTTTATGTAGTCCCATGCTTGTTCCATTTCTTTGTTCCAATGAATATCATCAAAAATAAATATAGTTTCTTCGTGTATGGTTGTTAAACATTGTCTAAAATAATTAATAGTTGCTTCTTTTTGATGGTTACCATCAAAATAAATTAAATCAAATTTATTTTTATTTACTATTTGAGATAAAGTATTTTTAAATTCACCTACTCGAATTTTAATATTATCAAGCTTGAATTTATTAAATTGATTTTTTGTAATTTTTACAGTTTCTGGACAACCTTCTAAAGTGATGATTCTTGCATTTGGATTTCCTAATGACAAACTCGTTGTTGCAATTCCTAAAGAGGTTCCAATTTCAAGTATTTGTTTTGGTTTAAAATATTGAACAATATTAAATAATAAATAGCCTCTTTTTTTTGAAATACCTGCATTTTTTGCTATTGCAGAAATTGGTCGTTTATTACTTTTAAATACTCTTGATCCAGCACCAAAATCGGTCACATAAATTATATTTTTGTTTGATAATAATGAGTTTCTATATTCGTTTAATATTTTAATTATCTTCTTATTATTTTTGTTTTTTTTATACAAACATTTGGTAGTGAAATCATATACAAAAGGAGAATGAATACCATGTTGATTTGTTGAATTAATCAGAAAATTTATATAAGATATTAAATAATGATACAAGACTTAAATTTTATTTACGAAAATAGGTAGAATTTTATTGTTGTAAACAATTTAAAAATTATATTTGCTGATTAAGAAAAAAAATAAAAATGCGTAAATTTTTACTACTGCTTATAATACCATTGATATACTCTTCATGTATTCCTAAAAAAGATTTGGTATATTTTCAAGGTGAAGCTTCTGAAAATCAAAAATTACAGAAGCTGCAAAATGAACCATATAAATTGCAAGTGAATGATATAGTAGATATACAAATAAAATCTGTTGATGAAAAATTAGTTGCATTGTTTCAAAATACTGTTACAAGTGCAAATTCAAACGTTAATTTCTCTGGTGAAAAATTATATTTTACAGGCTATTCAATAGGTAGACATGGTAATATTCGACTGCCATTTATAGGAGAAATTAATGTTTTAGGATATACAACAAAAGAAGTTAGAAAAAAAATAGAAAAAGAATTTGAAACTTATTTTAAGAATCCAAATGATGTTTTTGTAACAGTGAAATTAGCTGGGATTAGATTTACCGTTTTGGGTGAAGTAGGGAGTACTGGTTCAAAGGTTTTGTATTTAAATCAGGTAAATATAGTTGAAGCACTTGCAGAAGCTGGAGATATTACACTTACAGGAAATAGAAAAAATGTTACAATTTTTAGAAAAAATATTGATGGAACAAAGAGATTTGAAATAAATATGCTCGATGTTGCAAGTTTTGATTCAGATAATTTTTTTGTACAATCTAATGATATTATTTATGTAGAACCTTTGAAACAAAAATCATGGGGTACCGGTACAACAGGTATGCAATCAATAACTACAATAATTACTGTATTATCTTTAATTACAACAACTATTTTATTAATAAATACTCTATAATTTATTTTGATGAAGCCATTACAAAATCAAAAATTTGATATTGCCGAATTGAATAACTTTGATATAAAAGAGTATTTTTTCAAAATTATTGATCATTGGAAACTCTTTGTGGTTGTTATATTAATTGGGTTAATTATTGCAAATATTCTTAATAGACGAACGCAAAGAATATATGAACTAAAAAGTTTGATCACTGTTAAAGATGAACAAAATCCATTATTTGCTAGCAGTACAAATATTGCTTTTAACTGGGGAGGACCTAGTGATCAGGTTGAAACGATTATTACCATTTTAAAATCAAGAACTCATAATGAAAAAGTTGTAAATAATTTAAAATATTATATTGATTATTTGAAGGAAGGAAGATATCGCAAAGAAGATATTTATGGAAGAAATCCTTTTACTATTGATTTAGACTCTTCTTTTTACCAATTACAAGGTACTCTAATTCAGTTAGATTTTATTGAAAATGATAAGTTTATAATTTCTATTGAATTTGAAGAAGATAAGTACAATTTGATTAACTATTCATTAGATAAAAGCAAGCCACTTATTCCAGAGTCTGAATTATATGAACAAACATTTTCTATTGGATCAATTGTTGAAACAAAATTTTTAAATTTTACAATTAACAAGAATAGTTTAGGGAGTGATCTTAAAGGACAAACTTATTTTATAAGATTTAATAACTTTAATAAAATTGTAGGAAAATTTCGTAAAATTGATGTTGCAACAAAGAAAAAAGGAACATCACTTATTGAGTTAAGTTTAAAAGGACCAAATAAAAAAAGAATACAAGATTACATAAATGCTACAATTGAAGTACTTGACAAAGATCAAAGAAAACAAAAAATTCAATATGCCATTAAAACTAAAGAGTATATTGATACTTTGTTCATAGTTGAATCAAAAAATCTTAAAGATATTGAATCTGATTTAGGGTCTTATAAACAACGAAACGATATATACGACCTTTCAGCTGAAGGTTCTATGCTTTTAGGAGAAGCAACTTCGCTTGATGCAGAATCTTTGCAAATGAGAAACAGGTTGGATTATTATAGCAATCTTGAATCTTATATTAGATCTAGAGACAATTATGATGAGAGTATTCCTGCTCCAGCATTGGTTAATATTGAAGATCCAAACATTACAAAAAGTGTAGGAACTTTAATTTCACTCTCTAAAGCAAAAGAGACTCTTGAATTGACTGTTAAAACATCATATCCACCATTAAAAAAGATAGTTGAAGAGATAGAGTTAGAAAGACAGGTTTTATTAGAGCATATCTCATCGATAAAAATTACTACTAAAAATAGTTTAAATAGTGTAAATAAACAAATTGCAAAGAATAATTCAAAACTAAGAACCTTATCCCCAAAAGAACAAAAATTATTAAATTTTCAACGTAAATATAATATTACTGAGGCGAATTATAATTATTTAAAACAAAAAAGTTATGAAGCTGGTACTGCTATTGCAGCAAACGTTTCTGATATTAAGATTTTGGATAAAGCAAAAGACATTGGGCAAGTTCCAATATATCCAAAAGGCTCATTTAATTATTTAGTTGCGTTGATGTTGGGAACTGTTTTACCATTGTTATT
This sequence comes from Flavobacteriaceae bacterium, assembly GCA_030633285.1. Next base: position 1,941 of record DAOVTC010000027.1, on the reverse strand, counting down.
TATTGTAACTAAAGAAATTTTAGATAATAAAGTTAGCTCTGTTGAAGAAATTGAAAGAATATATAAAATTCCGGTTTTGGGAGTTTTAGGAAGAAATAATCAAGAAAATCGTTTGGCAGTTTTTCAAAAACCAAATTCTACAATTGCTGAGTCGTTTAGAGCTTTACGATCTAACATTCAATTCATGTTTAAACGTGATAGTAAATCTAAAACAATTGTAATAACCTCTTCAGTTAGTAAAGAAGGTAAAACCATGACAGCTATTAATATGGCTACTGTTTTTGCTTTAAGTGGTAAAAAAACAGTTTTAGTCGGATTTGATTTACGTAAACCAAAAATGCATGAAGATTTTGGGTTTGATAATAATTTTGGAATAGTTAATTATTTAATTGGTGAGAAATCTTTAGAAGAGGTAATAAGAAAATCTGAAATTGAAAATTTAGATGTAATTACTTCTGGTACTGTACCTCCAAACCCATCTGAAATTATTTTAAATGATACTACGGATGAATTGTTTAAAATATTAAAAGAAAAATATGAGTATATAATAGTTGATTCTCCTCCTGTTGGATTGGTGGCAGATGCCTTAGAGTTATTTAAATTTAGTGATGCTATCATTTATTTAATCCGTCATAATTATTCTGAAAAAGGAATGCCTAAAATGATTGATGATAAATATGTAAATGGAGAAGTTAAAAACATATCCTATGTACTTAATGATTTTGTGGTTAAAAATTCTTATGGAAGAGGCTACGGTTACGGCTATGGTTACGGTTACGGTTACGGAAAATATGGAAGTGGATACCATTCTAATGAAAAACAATCTTTTTTGAGTAAATTGAAAAAGATATTTACATAAAACAAATCAAATTTTGATTTATAAAAATGCAAAGAGGTTTAAATACAAGGCAACAATTTGTCAAAAGAGTATTTGATCTCTTTTTTTCTGTTATTGGAATCTTATTTTTGGTAATACCAATTATAATTTTAATTATAATATCTTCAATTTCAACAAAAAAAATCGGATTATTTTCTCAACATCGTATTGGTAAGCATGCTAGATTATTTACCATGTATAAAATTCGTACTATGATAGGTAATGATGACGAGTCACCTATAACTTTATTAGACGATAAACGAATAACCCCTTTTGGAAAATTTTTACGCTTATTTAAATTAGATGAATTACCACAATTATTCAATGTATTGATAGGAGATATGAGTTTTGTCGGTCCACGACCTGATGTTGCGGGTTATGCAGATATTCTTAAAGGTGATGATAAAATTGTTTTAAGTGTTAAACCTGGTATTACAGGACCTGCAACATTGAAGTTTAAAAATGAAGAGCAACTGTTGGTAAATCAAAGTGATCCAAAAAAATATAATGATGAAATTATATGGGTTGAAAAAGTAAAAATTAATAGACAATATATTGAAAATTGGACGTTATTGTATGATATAAGGTATATTTTAAAAACAATTTTTAATTAAATTTGTACCCCTTAAAAAAAGATAAATGAAAAATACAAAAATTGCAATTATTGGCTTAGGATATGTAGGTTTACCATTAGCAGTAGAATTTGCAAAGAAATTTCAAGTTGTTGGTTTTGATATTAATAAAACTCGTGTTGAGGAATTAAAAAATAATAAAGATCATACTTTAGAAACTTCTTCAGAGGAATTAAAAGAAGTAAATGTTTCTTCATTAAAAGTACTTCAAAATGCTGATAAGGGATTATGGATTACAGATAATCTTGATGAAATTTCTAGTGTTAACTTCTATGTGGTTACGGTTCCTACGCCGGTAGATAAAAATAATCGTCCAGATTTAACACCACTTTATAAAGCGAGTGAGTCTGTTGGGAAAATATTAAAAAAAGGAGATATTGTAGTTTACGAATCTACTGTTTATCCAGGTGCAACCGAAGAGGAATGTATGCC
>DAOVTC010000175.1 GCA_030633285.1 Flavobacteriaceae bacterium | reverse complement strand
TTTTTAATGATGTCTAAAATATCGGTTAAAGGAGATGATATGCACCCTGTTTATCAATTTTTAACGCAAAAATCTAAAAATGGTTATGCTAATTCTGAAATAGCATGGAATTTTCAAAAATATCTAATTAACGAAAAAGGTGAGCTTGTAAAAGTAATTCAACCAAAGACTTTACCTACGGAGTCTTCAATTATTGATTGGATAGAAAAATAATAATTATTGAATAACCCTAAAAAGTAGATTAACAATTTTAAATATAAAAAAGCCATCACGCCACGGCGTGATGGCTTTTAATTTTAGTTAATTTAAGAACTTTTTCTTCTACTTCTGTCACTTCTGCTGGCAACAGCTCTCTTTGAGCTAGTTTTAGTGTTCTTTTTTCTTATAGAAGTTTTATTTTTTGATACTTTAGAATTTCCATTTCTTGATGAAGATCGTTGTGTTACACTTCTTTTAGGAGCTTGTCTTGTTTGCGACTTAATACTTCTATTAGAACTTCTTTGAACAGTTTTATTTTGTTTTACACTTTTTGTTTGTGTATTTCTAGTTGCAACAGTTCTTCTTTGCGATGTAGCAGATCTTTCTTTTCTTGCATTTTGAACAATTCTATTATTTGTATTTAATGTTCTGTTTCTTTGTGATTGCACATTTCGTTTGGAAACCTGTTTTTTTACAAAATCATTGCTTCTAATACTTCGATTATTATTACGTTGTGAACTTTGGCTTTTAACAGAGGTATTGTTTCTAGCAATACGACTTTCATTTGTTGAACGTTTTTGATATGTTCTACCTGAATTAGCAGTACGTATTCTTGAATCAATTTTTCTAAAAGTTTTATTTTTTCTGTTATTTTTATAATAATTATTAGAGTAATTATTTTTGCCATAGTAATAATCATAGCGATATGGTCTATAATATCGTCTGTATGGATTATAACTTACTACACATCTATTAAAAAGTGGTCTTACGAAAAAATTATGAAATGGATTAAATACATAAACTCTGTTAAAGTGATTGATAAATCCAGCATGATGGGAGTAATATCCGTAATTATTATAATACACGTGTAAACCTCCAATTCTTGATAATCTATTTCCAAAATAGTTTACTCTAACGTTACCGACTTGTGTAACTCTTCCGTAATGGTCATAATAAACTGGTACATTTTCAATTTGAATAATTGCACCATAATCATCATACTGTACATAAGCATTATAATCATAACCAGAGTTATAAGAAATACTTACTGTATCAAAATTAACATTTGTATGTATACCATTTCTTGGATTGATATAAAAATCAAACTCACCATTTTGAAATATTGAAAACGTTATTCCTTTTTCTACAAAAGTGAACTTTTCTCCATTGTTATAATTATAACGATATAAAGTAGTATTAATATTGCTATTAGTATTTGCAAAAGCAAGAGGAGAAAGGATGAATGAAATTATTGCGACGAATATTAGTAGTTTTTTTCTCATGGTAAATGTATTTAAGGTTAATATAAAATATAGTTTGCCAGCACTATTACTGTAATATTTGCAAACAACGTGCCAAAATATGAAATGCGTACAGCTATTGGGATACACAGGAGAATTTGAATAATATAATTTGGGTTTATAAAAAATAGTTTATAGTTTTCAGTTAAATTATGCTTATTAAAATTGAAAACTTAACATTTAAATTACTCTTTACTTCTTTCTTCTTACTTTTGTTTACAAATTTTCAATTATTTTTTATATAAACGTCATATTACCAATTCCACTTCAAAAGTTATTTACCTATCAAATAACTGAGGCAGAAGCTAAGTTTTTAAAAAGTGGTATCCGAGTTGCCGTACCTTTTGGAAAATCAAAAATTTTCACAGCTTTAGTTTATGAAATACACCAAAATGAGCCTAAAGCCTATAAAGCAAAAGAAATTCACCAAATATTAGATGATAAACCAGTAATTACAGCCAAGCAGTTAAAGCATTGGAAATGGCTGGCTGATTATTATATGTGCTCCATTGGTGAAGTGATGAGAGCAGCTTTTCCGACAGCATTTTTATTAGAAAGTGAAACATTGGTTTTAAAAAATGAAAAGTTTGAAGATGAAACTATATTGAATGATGATGAATTTTTGATTTTTGAAGCACTACAGCATCAATCTGTTTTAAAAGTACAGGAAATCAGTAAAATATTAAATAAAAAAAATGTTCTTCCTGTAATTGATAAATTGTTACACAAGGGTGTTGTTTTGTTGCATGAAGAAATCTTTCAGCGGTATAAACCTAAATTGATCAAGTATGTAAGGTTACAAGAAGAATATAAAAGTGATGATAAATTAAATATTTTATTAGACGATTTAAGTCGTGCTAAAAAGCAACGTGAAGTAATGTTGACTTTTTTTTCTTTACAAGCGAGTACACAGAAACCAATCAAGTTAAAAGACTTAAAAGAAAAATCAAATTCCTCATCTTCAATAATAAACGCATTGATATCTAAAGAGATATTTGAAATGTATACCATACAAGTTGATAGAGTTTCTTTTGATAAAAAAATCAATCCTTTAAAAGATTTAAGCAAAGAGCAAAATATTAAATTAACTGAGATTACAGATTCATTTAAAGACCATGATGTAACTTTACTTCATGGTGTTACTTCGAGTGGAAAAACGGAGATCTATGCTCATTTAATTCAAGAGGTTATCAATTCAGGAAAGCAGGTTTTATATTTATTGCCAGAAATTGCTTTAACAGTTCAAATAATTAGTAGGTTGCAAAGTTTTTTTGGAGATAAAATATCAGTTTTTCATTCTAAATATTCTATTGATGAAAGGGTAGAGGTTTGGAATAATTTGCTGCATAAAAAATCAAAAACCCAAATTATATTGGGAGCAAGGTCTTCAGTTTTACTGCCCTTCAACAATTTAGGATTAATTATTGTAGATGAAGAGCATGAAACTTCATTCAAACAGTTTGAACCATCACCACGTTATCATGCTCGTGATGCTGCAATTGTTTTGGCAAATTTACATCAGGCAAAAGTTTTATTAGGTAGTGCAACTCCATCAATTGAAAGTTTTTACAATACCAAACAAAA